>CAMOUW010000013.1 GCA_946626755.1 uncultured Clostridia bacterium | reverse complement strand
CTAAGGGTGTAGGTCGGGAAACCGGCGCGAGGGTTCAAATCCCTCTTTCTCCGCTTGGCAGAAGAAGGAAAGTCTTATCATGGACTTTCCTTTTTTTATTGATATAACTTTGAGAATCGCATATAATAGTAAGCATATCTTTATAATAACAGATGCGTGGATCTAAGAAAGGGAACAAAAATATGCGAACGAAAAAAGGTTCATTTAAATATGTTACAGGAGCATTTATCCTGGGGACAATGACAGTTTCAGTATTAACACCGACATTATCTTATGGTGAGGATATTATTTCCAGTGAAAAAATTATTGAGGAAGGTAATGAAACAGGGGAAATACTGAAATATTCTTTGGAAAATCAAAAAGAAGCGGATATAAAAAGTATATCAAAAAATGAAAATCACACATATAATGCTCCCCCTGTTGTTAGCGAAAATAAAAATGGCTTTGTATATGAAAATGACGGTTGGAATTTTTACAAAAACGGAGAAATTTATAGAAAAAGAGATATAGTACATGGCGTTATAAACGGTATTTCCGGCTGGTATTATGTGAATAACGGAAAAGCGGATTTATCAAAAACAAGTGTTGAAAATAACATACATGGCTGGTGGTATATTAAAAACGGAAAGGTGGATTTTTCATATACCGGATTTGCAAAAAACGAGCACGGTTGGTGGTATGTAGAGAATGGTAATGTAACATTTAAACGTTCTGAGGTTACCTATGGGACAGTAAACGGACAAACGGGCTGGTGGAATGTAAAAGGCTCAAATGTCAAATTTAATGAATCCATCGAACCAAACAGCCACGGTTGGTGGTATGTAAAAAACGGAAAAGTTGATTTCAGTAAAACAAGCGTAGAACATAATAGTCACGGCTGGTGGTATGTCAAAGACGGAAGGGTTGATTTTTCATATACCGGAGTGAAAAATAATCGCCATGGCTGGTGGTATATAAAGAATGGAAACGTGGATTTTTCGTATACCGGATTTGCAAAAAATGAACATGGCTGGTGGTACATAGAGAAGGGAAATGTGACATTTAAACGTTCAGAAATAACACATGGTATAGTAAATGGTCAAAGCGGTTGGTGGAATGTAAAAGGTTCAAATGTCAAATTTAATGATTCTATAGAGCCCAATCGCCACGGCTGGTGGTATGTAAAAAAAGGAAAGGTGGATTTTTCATACACCGGTGTAAAAAATAATCCACACGGCTGGTGGTATGTAAAAAATGGGAAAGTAGATTTTTCATACACTGGAATCGCTTCAAACGAACATGGAAAATGGTATATTAACAAAGGCAAAGTTGATTTTTCAGTAAACGGGACAAGAACAATCAGTGGTGTAACATACACGGTAAAAAAAGGGAAAATTACAGGAGTTGTTGATCCGGTACAGTCAGAAATGGCTTCACGCGCCCAAAACTACAATAGTTCAACTGATTTTATGATTATGGTAGACAGAACTGCCAAAAAGGTCGGAATAATGAGAGGTGGCGACAAAAGACTTGATAAATACTGGTCTTGTTGTGTAGGCGCACCTTCCACCCCTACTATTACAGGTGTATACAGATTAGGTTCAAAAGGAAAGTATTTTAATACAGGAACAACAGGACGTTGCTGGTATTATTCACAGATAAGCGGCAGTTATCTTTTTCATTCAGTTATATATGACAGACAGTCTTCTCCCAATTTTATAATGGACGGTACTATGGGTAAGGCGGTTTCTCATGGATGTGTAAGATTGGATGTAAGTAATGCAAAATACATATATGATTATGTTCCTTCAGGGACAACTATAGTAATATACAATTAAAGTAAAACAAATAACAACTTTTGGAGGAAAAAACAATGATAAAAGGGATACTTTTAGATAAGGACGGAACACTTATAGATTTCTTTTCAATATGGCCGGTTATTGCCAGAGAAGTTATACCAAAGTTTATAAAGCAGATAGAGATCTATGATGACGGGACTATAGAAAAAGAAATGCTCGAGAGCATGGGGCTTCATGATGACAAGGTAAATCCCAAAGGAGCATTTGCATATAAATCGTATGGAGAGGTGGCAGAGGATATCTGCGGAGTTCTTACGGATCATGATATTTTTATAGAACTGTACAGCATTTATGTACAGATAAAAGAACTTTTCAGCAATACCCTGAAAAATTCAAAGCCTATATATAAGACTTTTACAGATATGCCCGAGCTTTTTAAGGGACTGAAAGATAAAGGAATCTATATTGGCCTTGCAACGGCTGATACAGAGGAGTCTGCTAATCATTGCCTTGAGGAACTGGATATCTTAGAATATTTTGATTATGTCGGTGCGGATGATGGCACAAGAAAGCCCAAGCCTAACGGTGAAATGATAGATGAGTTTAAAGATATAACAGGTTTGGCAGCAGATGAGATAATGGTTGTGGGCGATACTTTTAATGATATGCTTTTCGGAAAACAGAATGGAACAAAAGCTGTGGGAGTACTCAGCGGAGTAAGTGATGAAAAAGACTTTGATGATATGGCAGATTATATCATAGAGTCTGTTGCGGACCTGCCGGAGTTGATCGAGAAAGTGAATTCCTAAAAATGAGTCAAATAAGAACAAAACCATATTTATCAGTAGTGCTTCCTGCATTTAATGAGGAATTGACAATACAAAAATGTATAAAACGTCTTGTAGCAGAGTTGGAAAAATTTACAGACAATTATGAAATAATTGTTGTGAACGATGGAAGTACCGATGATACGCGAAAATTATTAGTCGGTTTAAAAACACAATACAGATACCTAAAGTTGATAAGTTATAAATCAAATAAAGGTAAAGGGCATGCAATACGAAGAGGACTGGAAAAGGCATCGGGTGAATTATTTGTAATAATGGATGCAGATCTTGAGATAGATCCATGTCAGATAAAAGAGTATGTGAAAAAACTTGAAGACGCTATAGAAGATGATTTCAAAACAGCAGGAGTTATAGGTTGTAAATTTGACAAGAATTCAAAAGTAGATTTTCCCAAATATAGAAGAATAATGAGTCTGGCTTATTATGGAATGTTACGTGCTATGTTTAGATTTGATGTAAAAGATACTCAGACGGGACTGAAATGTTTTAATGGACAAATGATTCGAAAGGTTCTTCCCAAACTATCGGTGGAGGGGTTTGCTTATGACGTAGAATTACTCACTGCAGTTGTAAGGAATGGAGGGAAAATCATACAGGCTCCAATAATATGTGAATATGGACGTGAAGTAAACCGGATGAGTATAAATCATGTTTTAAAAACTTTTGAAGATACAGTACGTATCTTTTTATCAGATAAAAAGGGAAAGTACACATAAATATTATCATTTGAAATAAACAGTAATCAGGAGATATTATGACAGTTTCAAATAAGGGCATAAAAAATAAATCAGGCATGATTTTGGCGATAGATGTAGGTAACTCCACCATTGTTATGGGATGCGTGGAGGGTGACAAAGTATATTTTGAGGAGCAGGTGGCTACACAGGGAGAAAAGACCAAAATAGAGCATGCGATGGTTTTTAAATCCATGATCGAGTTAAATGGCATAGATCCAAAGGATATAAAAGGAGCTATTATTTCATCTGTTGTTCCGCCTCTTACCAACATGATAAGATCCGCTACAAAAATGATAACGGGAGTGGAGCCTCTCGTGGTAGGTCAGGGTATAAAGACAGGTCTTGAGATAGATATGGATGATCCAAGGACCGTGGGAGCCGATTTGATCGTGGCAGCAGTAGCGGCGGCCGATATTTACGGAAAACCGGCTATTATCATAGATGTAGGCACAGCTACTACCATAACGGTTGTTGATGAAAAAGGGACATACATCGGTGGAGTGATCATGCCGGGTGTACAGATCTCACAGGATGCCCTGGTAGCAAGAACTGCCCAACTGCCTCGTGTCAGCATGGATGCACCTGGCAGAGTTATAGGAAAAAACACTGTAGACAGTATGCAAAGCGGTGCCATTTACGGAAATGCTTCATGTATAGACGGGATGGTAAAAAGATTTAAAAAAGAGTTAAATTTGCCGGAAGAAACACTTACTGTTGCTACAGGCGGTTTGGCAGGAACCATTATCCCTCATTGTGAAAGTGATATTATTGTGGATAAGGCTTTGCTTATGAAGGGACTAAAGATTATATATGACAGAAATATATTGCAGTAAAGGAAAGCCGATAATGTGTTTGTTTGCTGTATTAAATATGTTATAATCAAAAGAATATATAGAAAATAAAGAAAGGATAAGAAAATATGATCATTACGTTAAAAGACGGCTCACAAAAAGAATATGAGTCGGGAATATCAGTGATAGATATAGCAGCTGATATAAGTGAAGGTCTGGCAAGAGCAGCATGTGCCGGAGAGATAGACGGACAGGTGGTGGATCTGCGCACCCCTGTGGAAAAGGACTGTGTCTTAAGCATCCTTACAGCAAAGGATGAAAAAGGTCTTCATGCCCTTCGTCATACTGCATCCCACGTACTTGCCCAGGCGGTAAAGAGACTTTATCCTGATGCAAAGGTGACTATAGGTCCGTCCATAGATGACGGATTCTATTATGATTTCGACACAGATCCGTTTTCAAGGGAGGATCTGGATGCTTTAGAAGCAGAAATGAAAAAGATCGTAAAGGAAGGACTTGAGATAAAACGTTTTACCCTTCCCAGGGACGAGGCCATAGCCCTTATGAAGGAGAAAAACGAGCCCTTTAAGGTTGAGCTTATAGAGGAGCTTCCCGAAGGTGAGGAGATCAGCTTTTATGAGCAGGGAGAGTTTGTGGATCTCTGTGCAGGACCTCATCTTATGAACACCAAGGGTGTAAAGGCTTTCAAGCTCATTTCTTCTTCTATGGCTTACTGGAGAGGCGATGAAAATAAAGCCCGTCTCCAGAGGATATACGGTACGGCTTATGATAATAAAGATGACTTAAAGGCACATTTGCAGAGGCTGGAAGAGGCTAAACAGAGAGACCATAACAAGCTGGGGCGTGAAATGGGTCTTTTTACCACCGTGGATATCATCGGACAGGGACTTCCTCTTTTTACCCCCAAGGGAACACGTATCCTTATGACGCTGCAGCGCTGGATAGAGGATCTTGAGGACTTTGAGTGGGGTTATGTAAGGACGAAGACCCCGCTTATGGCAAAGAGTGATCTCTACGAGCTTTCAGGTCACTGGGGTCATTATAAAGACGGCATGTTTGTGCTGGGTGATGAAGAAAAGGATAAGGAAGTGCTGGCGCTTCGTCCCATGACTTGTCCTTTCCAGTATCATGTATACAAAAATTTCCAGCATTCCTATAAGGATATGCCCTACAGGATGAGTGAGACGTCCACTCTTTTCAGACGTGAGGATTCCGGCGAGATGCACGGTCTTACCAGAGTGCGCCAGTTCACCATATCCGAGGGCCATCTTATAATAAGACCGGATCAGACAGAGGAAGAACTGGAGAGGTGTATAGATCTGTCAAATTATGTATTTAAGACGCTGGGTCTTGAAAATGACGTAACCTACCGTCTTTCCAAATGGGATCCCAACAACAAGGATAAGTACGAGGGCGATGAAGAGTACTGGAACACCACCCAGGATGCACTTCGAAAGGTACTTAAAGAGAAGGGGCTTAACTTTACGGAAGAATGGGGAGAGGCTGCGTTTTACGGACCCAAGATCGATATACAGGCTAAAAATGTATACGGTAAAGAGGACACCATGGTGACCATACAGCTGGACTGCGCCAACGGTGAGGTTTTTGATATGTACTATATCGATGAGGAAGGCAAGAAGCAGCGCCCTTACATTATCCACAGAACATCTCTCGGATGCTATGAGAGGACGCTTGCGTGGCTTATAGAAAAATATGCAGGCAATCTTCCCACCTGGCTGTGTCCGGAGCAGGTAAGGGTGCTTCCTATTTCGGACAAATACATGGACTATGCACAGTCTGTAGGTGAAAAGCTTAAGGCTGCGGGGATACTGAATTCCGTGGATCAGCGAGCAGAAAAGATAGGTTATAAAATAAGAGAAGCGCGTCTTGAGCGTATACCGTATATGCTTATCGTAGGAGAGAAGGAAGAAGCTGACGGTACGGTTTCCGTAAGAAGCAGATATAAAGGCGAAGAGGGAGCCAAGGCTATAGATGCATTTATAGCTGAGATATCAGAAGAGATCCGGACGAAAGAGATCAGAAAGATAGAGGTTCAGCCTGAATAACACGAAAAAAACCATACCGTTTTTAACAAAAGGAGGATAGATATGTTCTTATTTAACAGAAATTTTCAGAGACTTCCCGGAAATTATCTTTTTTCAACCATTGCCGGAAAGGTAAGAGAGTTTAAGGAGAAAAATCCTGAAAAAAACGTTATCAGCCTGGGAATAGGTGATGTGACCCAGCCACTTACTCCCACTATCATAGAGGCGCTTCACAAGGCCGTTGATGAGATGGGCAGCGCCGAGACATTCAGGGGATATGCGCCGGACGGAGGCTACGATTTCCTTAAAGAGGCTATTGTAAAAAAAGACTATGCGCCGAGAGGGGTAGAACTTTCCGAGGATGAGATTTTTGTAAGTGACGGAGCAAAATCTGATTCTGCAAATATCCAGGATATTTTCGGGGATAAAACAAAGATAGCTGTTACAGATCCGGTTTATCCCGTATATATCGATAGCAATGCTATTGCAGGCAGGACCGGTGTTTTTGATCAGATAGAAGAGAAGTGGACAGATGTTATATATATGCCCTGCAGGGAGGAAAACAGTTTTGCTCCCCAGCTTCCCGGAGAAAAGCCGGATGTGATCTATCTTTGTTTCCCCAACAATCCTACGGGAGCAACCATACCCAAGTCAGAGTTGCAGGAATGGGTAGATTATGCCAACACTATGGGATGTATCATAATATATGATGCTGCATACGAGGCCTATATCAGTAATGAAGATGTGGCACATTCCATTTATGAATGTGAAGGAGCCAAAACATGTGCCATAGAGATGAGATCTTTCTCTAAAAATGCCGGGTTTACCGGAACCCGACTTGGATTTACGGTAGTACCTAATGAACTGGTATTTGGAAATGTGAAGATCAAAGATCTTTGGGCAAGGCGCCAGGGAACTAAATTTAACGGCGCTCCATATATAATCCAGAGAGCCGGAGAGGCAGTATATAGCGAACAGGGACAAAAGGAAGTAAAAGGTCTGGTTTCCTACTACATGGAAAATGCCAAGCTTATCAGAGAAGCATTGGAAAGCATGGGTTATACTGTATATGGTGGTGTGGATGCTCCTTATATCTGGCTCAAGACCCCGGATGATCTCTCATCGTGGGAGTTTTTCGACAGACTTCTTGAAGGTGCCAATGTAGTCGGAACCCCCGGTTCGGGCTTTGGACCCAGCGGAGAAGGATTCTTCAGACTGACGGCATTCGGTACACATGAGAACACAAGGGAAGCTGTTGAAAGGATTAAAAAGCTGTAAAGACGGACAAAGCGGAGAGAACGACATGAAATTTTTTATAGATACGGCCAATATTGATGAGATACGTGAAGCGTCAGAGATGGGAGTGATCTGTGGCGTGACTACCAATCCTTCACTTATCGCAAAGGAAGGAAGAGATTTTGCGGAGGTAATAAAGGAAATAGTACAGGTTGTGGACGGTCCCGTAAGTGGTGAGGTGAAAGCCACAACAACAGATGCCGAAGGAATGATAGCTGAAGGAAGACAAATAGCCGGGATTCATCCCAACATGGTGGTGAAGATTCCCATGACTTCAGAAGGACTGAAAGCGGTTAAGGTGCTTTCCGCCGAAGGGATAAAAACCAATGTTACGCTTATTTTTACAGCAGCCCAGGCTCTTCTTGCAGCAAATGCCGGAGCAACTTATGTGTCTCCGTTTATCGGAAGGCTTGATGATATTTCAGAGGATGGTATGGAACCTGTAAGGACTATAGCGGACATATTCAGTCTTTATGATATTTCTACGGAGATCATAGCTGCAAGTGTACGCAGTCCCGGGCATGTGACGCAGGCTGCACTGGCAGGTGCGGACATAGCTACGGTTCCTTACAAGGTGATCCTTCAGATGCTCAAACATCCTCTGACTGACCAGGGGATTGAGAAGTTTAGGAAAGATTACGAAGCAGCCTTTGGAGAATAGCTTAACCACACTGAAAAAAATTTTAAAGAGAGACATATTAGTATTAATGGTATATTAATAAATTGTCTCTTTATTTTTTTACCTATTATCATAGAGGAGATCGGGTTATGAAAGATGAGATGAACAGGCTTGTGATACCGGAAGGGACAAGACAGATTCAGGATTTTAAATATAGTGAGCACAGGGAGATTATAAGTGCCGACTTTCCTCAAAGTCTCGAAAAAATAGGAGCACATGCGTTTTATAATTGCAGAAGTCTTTCTGAAATAAGATTTGCAACTTCCGGAACAGATATAGGCAATGGTGCATTTAAGAACTGCAGCCGCCTAAAACAAATCTCTATTGAAAAAAATACGGATGACTTAAAGTTATTAAAAGCTATTCTTGTGGATATAAATCAGGAAACGGAGGTAGAACTTTTATATCCTGACGGGTATGCAAAGGTGGTGTTTCCTTATTACATAGACAATTACGAAGAAAATACCCCGGCAAGAATAGTAATGCACATTTCTGAGGGTGCGGGAACCATGTATAGAGAGTGTATATATTCCGGCGATCTTGATTTTAAAGCCTATGACGCCCTGTTTTCCAAAGAAATCAATCTGGACATATATGATTCGGCTGTCGCCATAGCAGTAAACCGTCTTAAATATCCTTACAGACTTTTGCCGGAAGCGGGAGAAAGATACAGGGATTATCTTTGTTCAAATGTAAAGAAAATAGCTGACAAATATCTGGCGGAAAACAGAATAAAAGAGCTTTCCGAATTGCTGAAACTTCAGGTTGCAGACAAAGAAACGCTGGAAGAGATAACAGAAACAGCAAGGGAAAGCGGTCATAAAGAAGGACTTTGTGTATTGATTGATTATTATTCAGAAAATTTTGCGGATGAGGATAAAAAGAAATACATTTTTTAAAGCCTTCAGACATCACTTTTTCTGTATTCCAAAGGTGTGCAGCCATACTGGCGAAGGAAAAGACGGTTGAAGTAGCTCTGGTCGGAAAAACCGCAATCCTGGGCGATTTTTGAAATATTTTCGTTTGTGGTGCGCAGCATATCACGGCTTATCTCCAGGCGATGATGATTCAAAAAACTAATGGGAGACATATTGGTATAATGTTTAAACAGTTTTGAGCACTGGCTGCGGCTTATATGACCGGAAGCAGCGATGTCATCCAGAGTAATAGGTTCGTCAAAATGTTCATATATAAATTCCGCCATATCCAGCTGTATAAGCTGATTGGCATCCATGGGAGCCAGGGAGGGGCCTGAAACATATGCGTTGTAAAGATGCCATAAGATCTTGTAAAGGATAGAGAGCATTTCCAACTCATACCCGTCATCTCCCTTTTTCTTCAGTTCCTCTATCTCGGAAATATAATTATTAATTTCTGCGGCATGGCTGTTATTTCCCTCAAACCTGACGTGGGAAAAGTTTTTGTCATCTAAAAATAACTTAATATATTTTTCGTAAACAGCAGGCACGTTCTTCAGTAGTCGGGATCCGATTATAAGGACACGGTGGCTGCTGTTTTCATCTGTGGGATAAAGTGCGTGGAGACAGTCGTGGTTTATAAAACAGATATCCCCTTTCTTTAATTCAAATGGAGCATCGTCTGTCTGACAGCGGATACTTCCCTTAAGAACAGATACGATCTCTATATCCTTATGTAAATGAGACATCTCACTGTGTGTTTTATGTTCATCGAGACATTCCCTGCAGGTAAAGACAGGAAGATCCCCCGTATTGTAATGAATGGTATCTATAAACATATAAGCTCCTTGTGTAAAATAATACAACCTTTTTTTGAAATTATAGCATATTTATGGGGGGAAATCCTTATAAAAAAGAAAAATGTCCTAAATTGATAAAAGAAAGTACAATATTTTCATTTAATTATGGAATATAATTCAATCATCCTTTTCTACTTTAAAACAAAAAACAAACCTTAGTAACAATGCAACACAGCAATTTAGTAACCCATCAACGATGTAAAAATGTAATAAGAAAACTAGTAACTACATAATAGTAATAATAAGGGGGGATTTAAGATGAGAAATTCAAACAGATGCTTACCCGGCTATAACAGCTGCGGTATAGAAAACGGACGCAGGAGTCAGGCGAAGGTAACGGCTCCGGTATCAGGGAAAATGGCTTGTAAGCCGGGGTACAATCATTGTGCGATCGGCGGAGAGCCCAGACCCGAGACCAGACATGCAGTAGCAAGTGACGGCAACGGCAAGAGATGCAAGCACGGCTACAACAGCTGTCATATCTGATAACATTAAAAACGATCAGATAATATTTTTGGGAAAAATAATTTACAAAAGTACAGAACGTAAACCACCAAAAGATCGAATACGGACAGGATCACAAAGCGTATGGGGACGCAATCCTGTGTACACCCGGAACCGCATTACCAACGGTTCCGGGTTTTTTGTTGTGTATGCTTTGTATCGCATCTGAAAGAACCGTTGATACGATGACATAGTTACGGAAAGGTGGTAAAATAGTCGCAATATTGCTAAGATAAAACCCTTAAATCAAAAAGGAGCAGACGCGCTGATGAGAACTATAGGAAGTATTATTAAAGGGCTTGGTACAGGGGAATATGATGAAATTCTTGATAAGCTTTACGGATACGAAAAGAATGGAGTACAGAAAAAAGCGGAGAGGATAAACCGTATTCTTGACAAGTACAAGGAAACCTTTGATAAAAAAGATGATACAGGGATATGTCTTGTGTCGTCTCCCGGGAGGACAGAGATGATCGGCAATCATATGGATCACCAGGGGGGATGTGTGATCACCGGGACTCTTACTCTTGATATTTTGGGAGCGGCATCCATATCAGACACAGGAAGGATAAGAGTAAGATCAGGGGAAGATATTTTTTTCGAGATTGAAAATGGTGACTCGGAAATGAAGGAAGAAGAAAAAAATACTGCAAAAGCTCTTGTTAAAGGCATGGTAAAAAAAATAAAGGATTTGGGGTTTGACGTTGGGGGCTTTGATCTGATGGTAGATTCCCTGGTGCCTATAGGGGCGGGACTTTCATCTTCGGCAGCATTTGAGATGCTTACAGGTGTTGTGATAAACAGGCTTTTTTGTCATGACAGACTCAAAACAGAAGAATTGGCTATGGCCGGACAGTTTGCGGAAAATGAATACTTCGGAAAGGCTTGCGGGCGCATGGATCAATTGGCCTGCGGACTGGGGGGATTTGAATTTATTGATTTTGAAAATAAAGATAATCCTGTTCATGAAAAAATAAACATATCTTTTAAAGAAACAGGTTTGGTGCTGTGCATAATCGATACAGGGACGGAACATTCAGGACTGTCAGATGAGTTCGATCTTATACCCGGGGAAATGAGCCTGGCAGCGGAGGTGTTTGGAAAAAAACGACTTTGTGAGGTGGAAGAAAGCGTATTTTTTGAAAATTCCGGGAAGATACGGCAAATGTGCGGCGACAGGGCTTTTCTGCGGGGATTGCATTTTTACGGAGAGCGAAACCGGGTAAGGAAAGCGTCACAGGCACTGAAAACAGGGGACATCGAATGCTTTACAGAGATGGTGAAAGCTTCCGGAAGATCTTCATTTATGTATTTGCAAAATGCAGATACATATAAGGATCCGGTGAGTGAGCCTGTAGCCGTGGCATTGGCTTTAGCAGAATATCATCTGAAAGGAAAAGGAGCGTGTCGCATACACGGTGGCGGGTTTGCAGGAAGTGTACTGGCACTGGTTCCGGAAGAGGAGTATGAAATTTTTGTCAGAGATATGGAGAATGCGTTGGGGAAGGACAGCTGCAGGAGGATGAATATCAGAGAAAAGGGGACATGCTGTATAGAGGATACGTAATATTAGTGGAAATCGCACGGATTACGTGTTTTAAGCAGATATGTGTAAGAAATATTAATTGTTTTTTATTACTATAAATATCCCCCCAGGGGGGTTACGGAGCGGGATACTTTGCCGTAAAATTAAACTACAGAGTGTACAAAAGTGTAGAATGACCACACGGGAGGTATCTAATGGGAGCGCTTCTAAATGAAATCGAATCATACTGGACAAACAGGGCAGAAGGTTACTCCGACTGGAATAAGGAGGAACTGGCGGGCATGCAGAGAAAGGCGTGGAGGGATATAGTATGTCCTTATATTCCGCAAAAGGATAAGAGTGAGATCAGAATTTTGGATGTAGGTACGGGTCCGGGATTTTTCCCTATTATTCTTGCAGAAGCAGGTTATCGTGTAAATGCCGTTGATTATACTCCTGAGATGCTTACGCAGGCAAGGGCCAACGCGGGAGAACTTGAAAAACATATTACATTTGCAAGGATGGATGCCAAGAATCTTGATTTTGAGGATGACACGTTTGATCTGGTACTATCAAGAAATCTTACATGGAATCTTGAGCAGCCGGGATGTGCATATAAAGAGTGGCACCGTGTTTTGAAAAAGGGCGGAAGGATGTTGAATTTTGATGCCAACTGGTATCGTTATCTTTATGATGAAGAAACCAGAAAGGGTCATGACATGGATCGTGTAAATGTTGCGCAGGCCAGTGTTGTGGACAGAGAGAAGGAAAAAGGGGTGGATTCGGAGAGGATGGAGAGAATTGCTCTTCAGGTTCCGCTTTCCAGAAGAGAGAGACCTACCTGGGACTGCGAGGTGCTTCGCACACTTGGATTTGATGAAATAGAGATAGATTATTCCATAAGTGACAGGGTGTGGTGTGAGGATGAGAAGATTAATTATTCGTCAACGCCCATGTTTATGGTGATGGCACAAAAATAAGGATAAGGGAGAACTGATACAGGTTCTTTTTGACCGGTCATAATATACTGTTTTTTGGATTGTTGCCGCTTGACGCCAAAATACGGTGTATTATGACCGTTTTGTATTTTCAGGGTGTTTTGTGAGATTAAGAGGAGTAACATTATACATCGTATGAAAAACTATATTTTCTCCATGCTGCCGCTTAACGTCGAAAATATAGTTTTTCATACGATGTATTTGGAAGGTGGCGATGAGTTTGTATTGTGAGTCGGTATGGTCTATTCAACGGGAATTTTTAAATAATTCGGATAGGGTCAGGGTATGTATGGTATACTTTATCGTGAGAGTTTGAGATTTACGGCAGGAGTTGTTGTGGTTTTTGTGGTGGTGAAGATGGCTTTAAAGGCAGTAGTTGTCGGTGTTTTGGAGTTCGGGTTTAAAACAGTTTTAAGGAGTCGGTATGGGAAGCGAGGGGAGTTCAAGAAAAAAATGGGAGGAGCTTGCATCTGTCGTATGGGAAAGATCCGGGCGCAGGCTTTTTTTATCTATGCCATATTTGGCTGTAGCTCTAAATCGTATGCCGCTTGTGCCGGATGGCAGAATTGTTTTTACTGCTACAGATGGGGAAAATATTTATTATAATCCCATGCTTTTTGTGCAAAGGTATAAGGAGAATCCAATATATGTGAACAGGGCATATATGCATATGATTTTGCATTGTATGTTTCTGGCGCCCTTTAAGGATGCACGGGAACTGGTGGAGGCTGCATTTGCTGCCGGCGGTGGTTCGTGTGATGATGCCGGGCTTTTATTTGACCTTGCGGCGGATATTTATGCTGAGTATCTGATAGACGGGATGGATGTAGAGGCGTTGAGGATGCCTGAATCTGACATACGAAGCGGCATTTATAAGGATTTAAAAAGTAAATGTGGTGTTTTGTCTATAGAAAATATTCTCCGGGCGCTGGTGGATACAGATCCGGGAAAGGCAGCGGAATGGGAAATGCTTTTTCGTGTGGATGATCACTGTTTCTGGCAAGGCAGGGGAAATGACGAAAAAAAGAGAGAAGAGGAAGAGAGTAAGGATGATGACCGGGGGAAGGATGGCACCGGGACATCAGAAGAAGACGCACAAAAGAAATGGGAGGAAACGGCACGTTCTCTAGGGACTGCGATAGCGGTTTACGGCAATGGCCGTGGAGATAACCGGCTTTTAAAAAGTCTGGAAGGGGAAAGAAAAAGAAAGATTTCTTACAGGGATTTCCTGAAAAAGTTTATGAAAATACGGGAAATGCGGCGGATTGATGTGGATTCTTTTGATTATGGTTATTATAATTACGGGATGAATGTTTACGGGGATATGCCTCTTATTGAAGAACCGGAGATGAAGGAAGACAAGCAGTTGGGAGAGCTTTTTATTGCTATTGATACATCGGGATCATGCAGCGGAGGTCTTATAGAGAAGTTTTTGGATGAGACGCTGGAGATTTTGACTATCAGGGGGATGTTTTACGGTTCAGAGGGGATCCGGCTTCTCCTTTGTGATAATGAGATAACAGGTGATTATCTTTTAAAGCCGGGGGAGGATCTAAAAAGTATTAAAGACAGGATTTCCGTGAATGGTTTTGGGGGTACGGATTTCAGACCTGTGTTTAGATATATGAGAAGGCTCAGGGAAAAGGGCGGAGCAAGGAGGATAAACGGTCTGCTTTATTTTACGGACGGATACGGGATTTATCCGAGGGAGAGACCGGGATGGAAGACGGCGTTTATTTTTGCTAAGGAACCGGATTTTGATGGTGATGAGGGTATGATCAGGAAAATGGGAGCAGGTGGAAGGGAACTGTTAAGACCACCGGCATGGGCGCTGACGGCAGTGTTATAAAGTTGTGGGTGAGCGACAAAAAAAGATGTTTAATGATGTTATTATTTATTGTTAGGAGAAGTTAAGGAGTTTGGGATGAATATCAGACAGGCGAAGGATGAGATTAAGAATACTGTTAGGGCGTATCTTAAGAAGGATGAGAGGGGGGTGTATGAGATTCCGGTGGAACGTCAGAGACCTGTTCTTCTTATGGGAGCACCGGGGCTGGGAAAGACGGCTGTTATGCGACAGATCGCGCAGGAGGAAGGAATAGGGCTCGTGGCATATAATATGACCCACCATACCAGACAGAGCGCCCTGGGGCTGCCGCTTATAAGAAAAGAAGAGTATAAGGGTGAGATACGTGATGTGACCCGTTATACCATGAGTGAGATAGTTGCGTCGGTATATGACTGTATGAATGAGACGGGACTGGATACAGGTATTCTTTTTCTTGATGAGATTAATTGTGTGTCGGAAACACTGGCGCCTGTGATTTTACAGCTTTTACAGACCAAGACTTTCGGACGGGAAAGGGTACCTGAAGGGTGGATCATCGTGGCGGCCGGCAATCCGGAAGAGTATAATACAGCGGTAAGAGAGTTTGATATGGCTACTCTCGACAGAGTCAGGAGGATAGATATAGAACCGGATCTGAATACCTGGAGGATGTATGCTTCCCAGGCAGATGTGGCAGGAGAAGTATTGTCCTATCTGAATATACGTAAAGAGAATTTTTATAAGGCGTATATAACTGCAGATGGTATGAATTTTGTCACGGCAAGAGGTTGGGAGGATCTGTCGGATCTGATTAAAACCTACAATAAACTGGGGATTTCTGTGGGCAGACAACAGGTGGAGCAGTATATAAATGACCCGGAGATCGCTGCAGATTTTGCAAACTATCTTCTTATGTACAAAACGTACGAAAAAGCTTATCCGGTAAAGGATGTTCTCGCCGGAAATGTATCGGAGGAGCTTAAGAGCAGACTTGAGTCTGCAGGTTTTGACGAAAAGATAAGTTTTACGGCATTGCTTTTGTCTGCATTGGGCAAGGACTTTAAAGCATCCTGGGACAGAGAAAGTGCGCAGGATGTTCTATATGACATTCTTAAAAGCTTTCAAAAAAATGAAAACGGAAATGTAAGTGATTTTTTATCCGTGATATCCGAAGAAGAGAAAAGTGCAGTCAGGCTTTATGCAGAGAACCTTTTGTCAGGGGATAAGTATAAGGCGGCATTGGATGCTTTTGAAGAAGGCAGAAGGTGGGGAGAGGAACTGACGGATCCGGGAGTTTCCGGAGAATCTTTATTTGAGAAGCTTAGGGGAAGATTTTTTGAGAAGAATGAGGGAAACGAAGATTTTGCAGAGGAAGTAAAGAAAAAACTGGATAATGTATTCGACTTTTTTGAAAAAGCACTTCCGGGCAGCCCGCAGCTTCTTCTGTTTGTTACAGAGCTTGCGGGGGGATTTTACAGTCTCGAATTTATACGAAACCATGATTATAAGCGGTTTTTTAGGTACAACAAAAGTCTGCTGTCAGGAGCCGGGGAAGAGGACGGATCGGGATTGTAAATTTACCATAATGCATAAAATATGATACAATAAAAGGGTAGAGAAACACATTTAAATAGTCGAGGTAATGTGTATGGAAACCGGAGTATTAGAAGAAAAAAGAACGGAAGAAACGACAGTTGTCAGAGAAAAACTTCGGCGGTATTCAGACAGACTGGCTACAGCCGGCACCGGCGTCATGCTTTTTGCAATATGGAGTATTGTAAAAGCCATTATGCAGGTTTTTGTAAGAAGTCCACTACAGACTGAGATTGCACAGTCGGTGGGAGAAAACTCTGAAAACATGGCATTTATGACAGTTTTTTACATAGCGTTGTTCGCCACTATAGGCGTAGAGGTTGGAGTCCGCTTTTTTATCGGAAGATCGGGCAGAGCCGAAGGAAAAGGAAAAAAGAAAGGGCGGCTTTATCTTATTGTGGCCTATATCCTTATTCCTCTATATGCGCTTGGTGTGGTTTTCAGTATTTTCAACCTTTCGTATATAGAAAATTCGGTGGTAGACACAATAGTAACGCTTATTGTAGATATAACGTCTCTGTCAGCCCTTATTGAACTGGCTTTTTCAGGGACTATGGTTAAAAAGCTTAAGAAAAAATTAAAGACATCCGAGGACAGGAAACTTTAAAGAAAAGGATAAGCATATGCAAGAGGATTTTCATTATTATGCCACATACTGCGCAGCCTATCTGGCGGGCTTTAAACCGGAAGAATGTCTGGACATTTGTTATAGCGCACAGCTGGTGGACTGGTGTTCCGCCACATTTCTGTCCCAGCTGAAAGCACCGGCAGCGGCCGCTACAACCCAGCTGCAGATGGAGCTTATGGAGACAAGGACAGATACCATAGGACTGCAAAATATAACAAGGATATGGGCATCGTTTCATTTTCTGCCATACGATCTGTATGCCAAAAAAGCCGGATGCTCAAAAGGATATCTGAAAAAATACAGGCTGATATGTAATACCAACAGCGACCTTTTGGTGGATACGGTCAATCTTGCAAAAGGTAAAAGCCTTCAGGCGGCAGGGATAGCCATGCATGTATTGGCAGACACATGGGCGCACAGATATTTTGCGGGTACACCATCCATGGTCATAAATAATACCAACCATTATTTTTACGAACTTATTCCCGATGGTGATACATTTACGGAAAGACAGATAAAATTTAATCACAATCCCGGTTCAAAGGACGATTGTAAAGAGGGTATTTATACCAATACCATTAACCAGTTTTCCGAGAACTCCATCATGAGTCTGGGACACGGCAGGGCAGGTCATTTGCCGGATTACAGCTTTATGCGTTATAAATATCTTCCCGCATGGGGAGAGTACAAGGAGATCTTAAAGGACAATCCTTCAGATTATTATAATGCATTCTGTCAGATGGTATATGCTTTAAAGTTCTTAAAGGGGACCAATGCTTCTTTTGAAAAGAATATGTATGACACAGAGGCGGTGGCCGGACTCAAGGATGAGATCATGGCCATACTTGAGAAGAGGCAGATGGACTCCTGTGAAGACTGGAAAGCACTGGGAGAAAAGCTTACCGGAGTCAGTATTGAAAAGTTCGATATGAACAAATATAAAGATGAGTATATGGGAAGTGAGGGAGAAGAAAAAGATAAAAGCTTCCTTGGCAGATTTATACTTGCAGCACTGGCACAAAAGAGTATGGTGACAGAAAGGATATTTAAATCCGGGAACCGACTGGCAGGTATTTCCGTAGATTATTCAAAGAAGGGATTTAAGGGGATACGTGCGTTTCGAAAGCTTGTGGAGCGTCTTGAAAGGAGGGATGAATCATGAATTTGGCACAACGGGTCAGAAGTCTGATTTTTGCAGCCCTCCTGGTGCTGGCAAGTATCATACTTTTTGTCACCGCGGATCTGGGTTATTTTGTTTTGGTAATTATTCTGGGCATTACACTGATGGTAGCGGGAGTACGTATACTTATATATTACTTTACTATGGCCAGGCATATGGTAGGGGGGAAGACCATGTTGTATCTGGGGATAATCACCCTGGATATAGGGGCGTTTGCATTGACGATCGTCAATCTGCCGCCGGTATTTATTGTCCTCTATCTTTTCCTCAGCCACGCTTTTTCGGGAGCGGTAGACATACTCAGAGCCATGGAAGCAAAAAAATACAGAGCAGCCCACTGGAGACTCAGACTTACACACGGTATTGTAAATATTGCGGTAGCGTTTGTATGTGTGATGCTTGTACGATATACGGAAGTAGTGGTATTTATATATGCGTTGGGATTATTGTATTCGGCATTGATGAATGTTATTACGGCATTTCGCAGAACTTCGGTGGTATATATACCGTAGGAGCGGCAAATGTTTCAACAAAAAAAAGAGCGTCGGCTCTTTTTTTTATTTCTTTAATTCCTTTACCACACGGCTTTCATCACTCTTTATATGAAGATCCACCTGGCTGTTTGCTATATCTATCCCATGTGTAGCCACGGCATCCATCACCAGTTCCTGCATTTGAAAATATGCAGGCCAGAAATCCTCTGACTTGATCCATGCACGGTTGGAAATAAGGATTCCGTTTGTGGAAAGATCCTTTACGACAGTGCGAAAGCCTCTTTCCGGGATAATATATTCGTTCTTTTCCATAGCTTCCTTTATGACGTCTCTTACATGGGGGACGTTCTGGTCGTATGCCAGACGAAAATCTATATCCAGGCGCCTCTCCTTTTCCGCCTGGAAGTTGGTAACGTTGGAATTGGCCAGGGTACCGTTGGGGAGTGTCACGCCTTTGTTGTCAAGGGTACGGAGATTTGTGTAAAGCACATTTACAGAATGTACATATCCTTCATGGGTTCCGGCGATGATGTAATCTCCCTTCTTAAAGGGTTTGAATACCAAAATGAGGATACCGCCGGCAAAATTGGACAGACTGCCCTGCAGCGAAGCTCCGATAGCTACAGCGGCACCACCCAGCAATGCTACCAGGGATGTAGTCTGGAAGCCGAGGATATTAATGATACCGATGAAAAGTACCACATAAAGGATCACCTTTACAGTAGTTTGAAGAAAATGATGTACCTCATGGGTAATGGGGCTTTTTTCCAGTATTTTAAGAAGCGGCTTCTTACAGAACCATTTTATCAGTCTGTAGCAAATGAACCATACTACAAAGGCGATGACAAGCCGGAAGGCAAAGCCAAGAAGGGCCTGTGTGCCGGTTTCAAAAAAGCTTGAAATCCCGTGTTGTATGGTGGAAGCAAGTGAATCCAAGACATCACCTCCAGATCTTGTAAATGTCGTTGTATGTTCTGATTATACCACAATTTCATTATCTTTTATTAATTTGAGACACGGAAATAAAAAAAGCTGTTGCGTTCGTTTTTTTCAAAAGGAGAGCTGATATTATAGTTGCATAACAAGGGGGAAAAATAATTATTATAAAAAAATTGTTTTTTTTCAAGACTTACCATACTAAGTATAAGATGACAAACAGATGCCATTTCAGGTCTTATAAAAAAGGAGGGTGTTATGAATACTATTACAGAGGTACCGACAATTACAGCTGACTCAATAACAGAAGCTGCACAGGAAAGAATTGCAGAATCTTCTGTGTTAACTTCTACTGAAGCCCCGCAAAATAACAATACAGGAAATCTGTATGGTGTTATTTTTCCTGCAATCGGCGGATTGAGTATTGTGGCATTTATTACGGTTTTGGCATTCGTGATAATAAGGTTTCTCGAGAATTCATGTCACAGAAGCGTCGGAAGAGGTGCAGGACGGGTAAGGAGGGACTATGCAGGTGATGAAAAAAGAAGATATGAGGATGAAACGATGCGTATGCAGGAACAACAGCGCATTCAGGAAGAAATATTCCGTCAGCAGATGCAGCAGACTCAGGACGAGCTTCAGAGGCAGATGTTAGAGCAGCAAATGCTGGAATTCCAGATGCAAATGCTGCGCGATATGGAAGATGCCCGGAGAATGCACGAAGAAGCGATGCGGCAGGCGGAATTTCAGCAGCAACAGCAGCAGCAGGAATTTATGAACCAGCAGCAGGAATTTATGAACCAGCAGTTCAATGATTTTAATAACGGATTTTAAGAAAAAACCTGACGTTTTGCAGTTATTTGGCAGAGGACAAAGGGCTTCCTGTTTTACGGGGTGCCGAATCATAACCGGAAGCCTTTTAGAATAATAATGTAATGTTTGTTCAAAAAGGGGGATAAAAATGGATAATATAAAATCTATAAAAAAAGAGACTGAGATAATTGCAAAAAATATTGTAGAGGAGTTACGGGACGAAATAAATATTTTTGCAGAAAAAGATGACAGGGGGCTCTGGCATTTTTATTTAGAAAACAATTCCCGGAAAGACCCGGTTTTATCCTTCGGATTGAGCAAAGAGTATAAAAAAAGCAACAGATTTATTCTGTTAAATGAAAAAAAGAAACAGATAAAGAAAATCGCCCGGGTGAAAGATTTGGTTAATAAGCTGATCAGAACATTTGGCAATAAGCAAAATTTGATGGCCAATGTGTTTTTGGGATGCGCAAACGTTCCGGACGACAATAAATATATAAGCCCTGAATACAGGTTACATCTGATAAAGCAAACTCTTTTTGTAAAATTTTCAAATGAATTTTTAGAGCTTGACGACGAAATTTTAACAGAATTGAGTGAAAAGGGAATCGAAATCTATTGCGAAGATTGGGACTATGCTGTAGAGAATACGCTTAGGAAGAATACGTTTTCTTTTGTAAATATCGGGGATGGCATAATGGCAGTAAAAGACAAAATGGGTATATCATCCGGTATGGTTGCAAGTATAATCTGTGATTGGGAGGATCCGCTGGAATCCTTTAAAAGCGATTTTTATATTATTATTTCCGGACCTGACCATGTCAGTGTTGTCAGAAAAGATTATCTGGAAAAGTTATCGTTCTTAAAAGATGATTCATTTATATTATCCTATATGCATTCAAAGGAAGTGATGTCTACGAGAGTTGTGCATTCACACATTTAAGAGATAATAGCCCACAAAATAATGCGATGATTTTGATTAAAAGGAGTTAACTATGCTGATAGATGATTTTCTTGACAACGTTTGCTATACCGAGGAACGAAAGAGAATACTGGGATATATAGCGGAAGAAGAGGCTAAAGACTTATGCGTACAGAATGATTACGCATATTGTAACTTTAATGAGCGTTCAAGGTCAGAATTCCATAAGTTTTTAAATTATATTATGAATACTGATGCCGACAAACCGGTCATTGGAACAGGCATGATCATAGAAACAGATGACAGGGAAAGAGTTGGAAGATTGTCCGGAGATATAATGAAAGAACTGGAGAAAACAGGTCAGCATACAGGAAAAATCTACTTTTTTAGTGAAAAAAAAATAATATTCGGTCTGGAAGATTCTTTTTTTGAGGTAGAGGGTAACCAGGGAAATATAATAATCATACATGATCTTCTGAATGAAAAAGAGCTGGAAGATATAAAGAAGCATATGTTTCTCAGAAAAGAAAATATGTGGGATAAAATGATAACAGCGATAAATTTATCAAAGTCCATAAATATCATATATTCTGCAAATGACGAGATGAAAGGAAGATTTGGAAAAAAAGATGAAGAGTTAAAATACTCAAAAGATTTTTATAACTATCACATTAATTTTGGAGAGATGCCGGAGATCGAAATAAAAAAAGAAGTAATAAAAAAATTGGAGACGTCAGGTTTAAAATCAGGAGAAAACTTTTCAAGGCAATTGGATCAATATATTAAAGCTGTTTACGGAAAATCCGATCTGAAAAATCTGGAATTTGCACACAGTCTTTATAACATGATAATAAAGGAGCATTTTGGGAAAGAAAAAATAAAGATATTGTCAGAGAATAGCCTTCCAGCATATGACAGAGTGAAAACGTATGAAGAAGCAGCATCAGAGCTTAATAAAATGACGGGTTTAAAAAATATAAAATCATTTATAAAAGAGCTTTCTTTTATGTACAGGGCTGACAGAATCAAAAAGGAACTCTCATCTTTGCATATGGTGTTTTCAGGGAACGCCGGAACAGGAAAGACGACAGTAGCTAAAAAAATAGCAGAGATTTATTACTCACTGGGAATAATAAAGAAAAACAAAGTAGTAGAGGTGGGGAGTTCAGATCTTATCGCAGAGTACGTAGGACAGACAGCCGTAAAAACAAAAAAAGCTTGTCAGTCAGCATATGGCGGAATACTTTTCATAGATGAAGCATATGCCTTAAATCCCAAAGACGCCTCATCGGGAATGTCGTACCGCCAGGATTGTATAAATACGCTTATTCAGGAAATGGAAAATAACCGTGACAAGCTGATTGTGATCATGGCCGGATATCCAAGAGAAATGGAAGATCTGCTCGGAAGCAATCCGGGATTGAGATCTAGAATTTATAAAACCATTGAATTCGAAGATTATACAGATGACGAAATGTTTGAAATATTTGAAAGAATGTTTAAAGAGAATGACTGTATTTTAAGTGAAGCAGCAAAAGAAAAGGCAGTGAAAAAGATAAAATCCCTGAGATTTGAGGATGGTTTTGGAAACGGTCGAAGCGTAAGGAATATGTATATGCAGATCATGCAAAAGTACATGTCCATGGAAAGTGGGGACGAGGAGATAGTAATACAGCCCGAGCATATTGAACTGGAACGGGAGGTGTCAGATTACAAAGAGTTAAATGCCAAGTTAAACGCTATGATCGGCTTAAAAAATGTTAAAACACATGTCAAAGAAATTATGGACACCAACATTTATACAAAAAGAAAAAAATCAGACGGAAAAGAAGTATGTCAAAATAACAATATGTTGCTTGTAGGAAATGCAGGAACGGGTAAGAGTACGGTGGCGGGATTGATCAGCAAAATGCTGTTTCATATAGGGGTAACAAAATCACCACGAGTTGAAAACATGAATATAAGTGAACTTGTTTCAGGTCATGTGGGAGACGCAACACAGTTTCTTAATAAAAAAATATCAAAAGCCATGGGTGGTGTATTGTTTATAGATGAATTATATTTATTGAACGATATGAACAGAGGGATAAGTGCTGAGGTTACAGGGGTGCTTCTTGATGTGTTCGAAAACAGGTGCGGCGACATTACTGTAATAATTGCGGGCTATGAAGAAGAAACCGGGATTTTTTTGTCTTCAAACAGAGGATTGAAATCAAGAATTCCGTATGTCATAAAATTTGATGATTATAATACGGATGAACTTAGTGAAATGTTTAAGGGTTTGTGCAAAAAAAACAATTTAGGTGTAAGCGAAGATGCGCTTGAAAAGTTCCGTAGGATCATTTCTGACGAAATGAAAGAAGACGGTTTTGCAAACGGGAGAACTGTCAGAAATATATTTGATGCCGCTTACAGGAAGCATGCCGTGAAGATCATAGAATCAGGACTTGAGAACAGCGACGAGATAATAGAAGCTGATGAGCTTCAGCCATTGAACGAAGTGCATAAGAAGATGATAGGGTTTTAAATCTCTTGAGTATGGCAATAAATGGGGGATGAATTATGGCTATAACTAATTGGAAAGCTCTTAAAAAAGAAAAAAAATACACCATGCTTGGACTGTTTTTGGATGAAAAAAAGGAATATGAGAAGGCTTTTAAGTGCTTTTTTGAAGCAGGGAATGATCCGGAGGCATTGGAGAAAATAGGAGAATATTATTATACCGGAAGAGGGGTGGAAAAAAGCTATATGCTTGCAAAGAAGTACTTTAAAC
Source organism: uncultured Clostridia bacterium (assembly GCA_946626755.1). Lineage (GTDB taxonomy): Bacteria > Bacillota > Clostridia > Lachnospirales > Lachnospiraceae > UBA4285. Next base: position 6,928 of record CAMOUW010000013.1, on the reverse strand, counting down.
TGGCCGCTGACGCTGACAATGTGGATGGAATGTATAATTATGCCTGTTGTGAAAGCGACAATGAAAAAAGATACGAGTACTATCTCAGAGCAGCAGAAAAAGGGTGTACACGCGCCATAACCATGATAGAGCTTATGAAAAAGCACGGAGAGATACAAGATGATGTAAAGACGCAGAAATGATTAAGCAAAGCAAAATATCTTATAAATAATACTCAAAAAGTGGTATAATACACCGGTAAAGAAAAACGCCTGGAATCGTGTTTTGGAGGCAACGCATGGGAAAGTATAAGTATTTTGACCAGATTATTAAGCAGGACGATTATCTTTCGATAGTAGGTCTTTTTAATCGTGAATTGGATTTATTATGCTCGGATATGATACGGGCGCTTGTTAAGGGTATAAATGACTGGGAAAAAGAATATATATTCAAAGTGGATTTTGAAGAATATGCAAAATTTTACTTCAATTCTAAAAATAAAAGTAAAACGTATGTGCCGAATATGTTAAGACAGTATGGTGACTACAGAACTATATACAAAAGTTTTGATGGTATAGTTAACAATATCACTCCTTTAAATAATCAACCCGATTCGGAGAGTTTTGCCAATGAGCTGGTAAATGCAATAAACTCCGGGGGCTACAAAGCTGATTTTGACCTTGAAAGTATAGATTTTGCCGGGAAAATAAAGCTTATTCGAATTAGATTATTCGGAGATGATAATAATATAGTGAAAATAAAAGATTCACGAGATAAGAATAATGAGGTATTTGATTCTTTTTTAAATGGTTTAACGTCATTGAGAAATGAAACTGACGGACATGCATCCGTACTCGACAGAGAAACGGTATCATTCAGGGACGTGAAGGCTAAGCTGTATGAAATATACAACATGATGCCTGCAGTCATAGATGATTTAGATAATGTTTTTAAAAAAACCGCCGAAATAAAAAAAGTATTAGAGGATTTTAAAGACTACAAATTAGAATATTTTATAAAAGAATATGAACTTGCGCATTGCCCGGAGTGTGTGAGGATTTCAAAAACAGAGTTAATTGATGTGGAAGAAATCTTTTCCTATAACATTTTCATAGAATATTCCGCTATGATGTCACCTTATAATCAGGTTATGACACAAAAGCTGTTTGAGAAGATCAAAGCCGGAAAGAAAAAAATATTTTACGACAAAAAATCTGTAGAGCGCTTAAAAGAAACCGTATATTCAAAAAATGGAATATTGAGTGAACGGGCGAGGAATTTTCAGCATCAGCTGAATTCGATCAGAGACAATGTGGAGTGGCTGGAAAGCAATGATCAGATGACCTGTTCATATCCTACAGATTATATAGTTGCCATGCTGCCACGGATACAGGGGTACTGGTGCTTTATAACGGCGGACAGACATTTTGCTTCCGAAATATGGGCATCAGAAAATGATAAGCTGGTTGCCATTGCGCCAAACGATGACCGAAAAACCTTTATAGCGCTGGATAAGGATACAGATCTTGAAAATAAAAACATAGAATATGTTTTAGATGAAAAAGAGATAGATAATGACATTATTCTTGATAATAAAGAACCGGAAGTTCCTGATGCAGCCGGGTTGCAGGAAAAAAATGATATACAGGAGAATCCGCCAGAGACAGTAGAGCTGCAGGCCGATATTACAGAAGCGGAGACGTACGAGGATCAGGTAGTTATTGATCTGACAGATGCGCCTGAGTCTGAGCCTGCATTTGAGCCGTTGCAGGATCAAGAAAAAAAACCTGTCAATGAAACCATTTCTGAAGCTGAGGTAAAACCCCTGATCCCGACTACCGGTGGAAAGGTTCTTCTTGCAGATAAAACACCGTTGCAGCTTGACAGTGAAACAGGCAGCGGAGGAGAAGGAAATGTATACGATGTCGGTTACGGTAACAGGCTTGTAAAAATTTATAAAGAAGAATCATGGTCAGGAAAAAAACTGGAAAAAGTTTCGGAAATGGTAAAAGATAAAGCGCTGTTTGAAAACAGCACTCAAATATGTTGGCCGACAGATACGGTATACAATTATTCAGGACAGCCGGTCGGTTTCATGATGCCTAAGGTAGGAGCCTCTTTGGCAGACAGGGAAAGCTGTTCATTGGAGAATCTGCTTACAGACATAAGGGCAAATGAAAAAAAGGATTGGAGGAGATCACATCTTGTAGATATATGCAGACAGATCGCGGCAGGCTTTAAAAAGCTGCATAGCCATTCCATATATATGGGAGATGTGAATCCGACCAATATTTTTATAAACTATTCAAAAGATTTATTGGACATAAGGGCGTATTTTATAGACGTGGACAGTTATCAATATAAGGATTACACATGCCCTGTGGGTCTGAAGGAGTTTACTTCACCGGAAATATTGAGACAATATAGGAACAGAGCTTATGCTTCCATAATACGGACGAAAGAGGACGAAGCTTTTGCAGTTGCAGTTCTGTACTACTATATCCTTTTTCTTTCTGAGTATCCCTTTAGAATAGATTATGCAACCGATGTGAGACAGAGTATTATTGATCATCTCTTTGTTCATGATACAAAATCTGTTTCAGAAAGAGATGGAGACAGTGAAAAAATATGGAATAATATCTCTGAAAAACTGAAAGGTATGTTTACAGAAGTCTTTTGTGAGGAAAAGTTCATAGATGACGGAACGTGGATAGATGCATTTGAAGAATTGCTTCAACAGATTACTGCTGAAAAAAAGTCAGATGTTATTTTTCCGGAAGATTATTTAAAAAGTGAAGATGATTGTTTTTCGTGGGAGAAATGTGATTGCTGCGGGAAAAGACACCAGACATCAAAAGCCTCCATTATGGCCGGGGAGAAATATGTATGCAGCAATTGTAAAAAAATGAAGCTTAGATATATGCGAAAGATATACAGAATGGAGTGTCCGAAATGCGGTAAATCATGGACGGCAAACGAGTGGGATCTGTTGGAAAATCTTTCGGATGAGTCAGATGTTGATATAGCAAATATGGATTTTAACACACGCATTCAATGTCCTGACTGTGATAAAAGCTTTAAAATCACAGAAGGTTACAAAGAGGATAAAGGTAACTTAGAAAAGGGCAGAAGAGAACGGTTGCAATTGATATTTGATGCGGCAATGAAAAATTATTTGAAATGTAGAGAGGGATAGTCATTATGAGAACGGATGTAACTGAAAAGCTGCTTGAAGAAAATGAATTATACTGTTCTAAATTATTAAAAATGCCGGTTTGCATATGCGTAAACGGAACACAGGGGATGAAAAAATATGAGTACGATCTGGATAATAGTTTGAAATATGTTATTAAGTCTGTAAATGACAGCGGACTTCAAAAATTTGTAGATATGGGTATAGTCAGTTACTATGAGGGGGCAGAGATAAAAACTGATTTTAAAAATGTCAGAGCGCTGGGGGCTCACGACTTAAGTTTTCCGGGAGAAAAACCGGGGACCGGGGAATGTCTGTATTCAATAATGAATGAAATATCCAGAAAACTTGGAGATTACAGGATAAACGGAAACAACTATTGCAAGCCTGTTATCATGCTTATAACATCAGCAGAAAATGAAGTGTTTCCTGAAAAGATAAAAAGATATATTACAGAAAAGAGATTGCATAATGCCGTATACATAATATCAATAGTTATAGGCGAATCAGGTGAGATCGGGGAGTTAAAGTCTGTATCAGATCGTGTGTTGAAAAGCAGCAGCAGGGAATTGATAGATATACTTACTGCAATAGTAGAGAGCATGGAACATCAGTCAAGATCCTCCACAAGCAGTGCATATGAGGAACTGTTGGATCCGGGAAAGCAGGAAAGTTGGAGTAGATATCTTGTGTAAAGAGGAGTTTATTTTATGAAGGCTGCCGGAGCAAAAACACAGGGTCAGATACATAAAAAAAATAAAAAACCCTGTCAGGATCACATAATATACAGAACAGGTAAAAACACTTTGTTTGCAGCGCTTGCAGACGGGGCGGGAAGCCGTAAATACGGTGGGGAGTCGGCAAAAGCAGCTGTAGAGGTGACAGAGAATTATTTCAAAAGAAAAAGAAAAATATATGAAAACCATGAAAAGGTCGCGTCGGAAATTTCCGGACTGTTTGAAACAAGGCTTGAAAAAGACGGGATTGAAAAAAAAGATGCCGGCACAACTCTTCTGTTTGTAGCAATAAGAGGCAATAAGTATATCGCCGGTCATATCGGGGATGGTGTGATCATTATGAAAGATACAGGGGGGATAAGAGTTTTATCCGAGCCGGAAAACGGTCAGTTTCAAAATGAAACATTCTTTTTGCCACAGGAGACGCAGACAGACCATTTCAGGATTTACACAGGAAATGCAGATAAAAACTATGGATTTATACTTGCCAGTGATGGAATATCAGGGACTCTTTATGATGCTAAAGAAAAAAAACCGGCTTATGAAGCCTGCGAAAAGCTTATAGAGTGGATAAGAGCTGCTTCAGACCGTGAAGGAAGAGAGATTCTTGAAAACAATTTGGAAAAGGCTTTTTATAATTACAGTGGCGATGATAAAAGCATTATTGTATGTGCCTTATAGAATTTAAAGAATAATGATCCGTTAATTATAATGGTGGCTTTTGTAGAATTTTTAGGCAGACATTTGAAAAGGACAAAAAATGAAGTTAGTGATAGACAAGGATTTTGATGATAATGTTCGGGAATTAATAAACCGTATAGATGCAGGGGACAGATCTGCAATGAAAGAACTGGAGGAACGTATATCATTAAGATATAAAGCAGAGGACAGGCAGAATGAATTACTGTCATCGCTTGACGCCCTTAAAGTCTTTGATGATTTAGAGAATACAGAAAAGTCAGTTTTAAATGAGATCAGTCGTTTGTATGATAATAATAAGGATGTGATATACGATCGTGCATTGGAGTTAGAAAAAAACGGCAGGATAAAACATGCTATTTGGATGTTCTATCTTTCGGCAGTTTTAGGTAACAGAAAGGCAGAGAATACTATCATGAACATGGGGGGCGTTGAGACTGAGTATTTTTACGATTTTGATATGAACTCTTATTTTTGTACAGATAATAGTGTCGGAGAAGACAATTATTATGAACAATACAAAGAGTATAGCTCAGGTAACAGTAAAAACAAAGGAGAGGCGTTTTATTATCTGATGTTGTCGGCGATGGGAGGATATGCTCCGGCGGAATATGAACTTGCCAAAACTTATTATGATGTCGGGGCGGGGGCGGATAAATTATTTAGTGATGTAAAGGAATCCCTGGATACAGTGATTCAAAATAAGATGCATGATCTGTCTTCATTGTCAAACATTTCATTGGATTATAAGGTTTCCGAAAAAAATAATTATGGTTGTCTGACATGGTATGAGAAGGCCGCGGAAAGCGGCATTCCTGAGGCTGAATTTGCGCGGGGCTATTTATATTATTTTGGAATAGAGACAGAGAAAAGTTATGAAGAGGCAGAGAGACATTTAAAAAAAGCAAAATCAAAGGGCTTATACAAAGCAGGTCTTTTACAGGGGTTGATTACTTTTTTGGAAAAAAGAGGGTTTGCAGCATTTAGGGACTACTTATATGAAATGTTGCAGCAGGGAGATCATTTATCGTTATTGCTTACTGTATTGTCAGAACTTAAAAGCAATAATATTTCAGGTGCGAAAGAGCTGTTATATGAACATACTGAAAAAGAAGCGACAGAACAAATACTGTTGGCTATTATTTTATTTGAAGAAAAAGAATATGAAAAAGCATTTGAATTGTTTGAGCAGGCTGAAACGAAAGGCGTAGCCACTGCCTGTTCTTTTCTGGGGAAAATGTATTTAGACGGATTGGGTGTTGCAAAAGACTATGATAAAGCAGCAGTGTACCTGATGCAGGCGGTTAAGGCTGGTCAAAATGAAGCCAAGGCGGAGTTGGAAAAATTGGCGCAGTTGTGTGCTGATGATGCGGGCGCTTTCTTAGAAGACAAAACTCTTAATGATCTGGGCTATTGTTATTATAAAGGTGAGGGAGTAGAGCAGGACGACAAGAAGGCTGTAGAGTGGTACGAGAAGGCCGCGAATAAAGGTGATGCGACAGCACAGTATAATCTGGGCGAGTGTTATTATTATGGCCGAGGAGTAGATCAGAACTACAAGAAGGCTGTAGAGTGGTACGAGAAGGCCGCAAAAAACGGAAATGCAGATGCACAGAATAATCTGGGCAATTGTTATTATAAAGGTGAGGGAGTAGCTCAGGACGACAAGAAGGCGTTTGAGTGGTACGAGAAGGCCGCGAAAAACGGAAATGCGATGGCACAGGCTATACTGGGCGCATGTTATTATAAAGGCGTGGTAGTAGAGCAGGACTACAAGAAGGCTGTAGAGTGGTACGAGAAGGCTGCGAATAAAGGTGATGCGACAGCACAGAATAATCTGGGCAATTGTTATTATAAAGGAGAGGGAGTAGCTCAGGACTACAAGAAGGCTGTAGAGTGGTACGAGAAGGCCGCGAAAAAGGGTGATGCGACAGCACAGAATAATCTGGGCGTATGTTATAAAAAAGGTGAGGGAGTAGCTCAGGACTACAAGAAGGCGTTTGAGTGGTATGGGAAGGCCGCGAATAAAGGGGATGCGACAGCACAGTTTAATCTGGGCAATTGTTATAAAAAAGGTGAGGGAGTAGCTCAGGACTACAAGAAGGCTGTAGAGTGGTACGAGAAGGCCGCAAAAAACGGAAATGCAGATGCACAGAATAATCTGGGCAATTGTTATTATAAAGGTGAGGGAGTAGCTCAGGACGACAAGAAGGCTGTAGAGTGGTACGAGAAGGCCGCGAATAAAGGGGATGCGACAGCACAGTTTAATCTGGGCAATTGTTATTATAAAGGTGAGGGAGTAGCTCAGGACGACAAGAAG
>CAMOUW010000012.1 GCA_946626755.1 uncultured Clostridia bacterium | reverse complement strand
CCGACCTACACCCTTAGCAGGGGCGCCTCTTCAGCCTCTTGAGTATTTCTCCATACTGATTGAAAAAATATTTAATTAGATGATAAAACACCCTTTCAAATACGCACCGCTAATTCTATCAAATGTTATATCTTTTGTCAAATATTTTTTCATGTTTCAGATCATCACTTATGAGTCACAAATCCAGCAATTTAGCTTTTTTTGCATCATACTCTTCCTGCGTTATGGCACCCATATCCAAAAGCTCTTTATATTTCTTTATCTCATCTGCAGGAGAATAGTCTGAAGATGATGTTTTTTTAGCATCTTCCTCCTGTCTGTCGTCCTGATGACAAATAATTTCAAGCATGGAAAGGATCTTCTGGGCGGTAAGGAATGCCCTGCCGTAAGCTCTTTTATCTTTATCCGTTTCTTTAAAAATCAGATTGATAAATACCTTAGGCGTCGTCATGTCATTCAGATTTATCCTGACCTGAAGGTGTTCAACCGTATCATGATCCTCACTGTTTCCCGAAAAACCGGCACCTTCATTTCCAAACAAAAGACCACCTATAAGAGGTTTATTTCTTCCTCCCTTTGCAAGGAGATTTCCATCTTCTATAAGTTCATAGCTTTCAATTGCATCAAAGGGAAAGATGTGCTCCGGATCTATCTTTGGTGTGTTTTTTATAAGAGTAGCTGCGTAAGGTACCGTCCAAAGCTCCCTTCCGTTATCAAGAAGCAGATATCCGTCTGCAGACTTTGTAACGGTAAACTCTTCAGCCTTTCTTATTCTGTAAACTACAGTTTTTAAAGCTTCCTCCGGAGAATACTTCTTTATCTCTTTCTTATGTCTGTCTATAGCAGATTTATCCTCACAATCTCCGCAAATGTACAGACCTCTTACGACCCTCTTTTTAGTGAAAAAGTTAATCTCTTTTCCGCATACGGGACAAGTAAGCTTCTCTTTTTTTTCTTCTTCCTCATCAAAATCGTCATCGTCTTCCGGGTCATCATAATATGCCCCCGCTTCAGAAGGATTTTCTTCATCTATTCCGTAAATGATATCATCCTCATTAAGATCTTCCCCTGTTTTTTCATCAGAAAAAAACTTTACCCTTGTTTCCTCTTCTCTGTCAAATCTTTCATCCATAGCAGTCTCCTTTACAAAGCCGGAACCGTTGCTCATCGCTTTTAATTATAACATAATTTTAAATATAAGCCTTTAAAATTTTATATTTCATCATAAATACACCTCCCCGTAGCATCTGCTACGACAATAACGGGAAATCTCTCCACATACAGTTTTCTTACAGCCTCCGGTCCTAAGTCTTCAAATGCTATTATATCCGAGCTTTTAATACATTTTGAAAGAAGCGCTCCTGCTCCCCCTACCGCTGCCATGTACACAGCCCCGTTTTTTTTCATGGAGTCATATACCTCTTTTGTACGCTTACCTTTTCCTATCATAGCGGTAAGACCCATACCCAAAAGCTGAGGCGTATATTTATCCATACGTCCCGATGTGGTAGGTCCTGCAGATCCTATAACCTGTCCTGGTTTTGCCGGAGACGGTCCCATATAATAGATCACATTTCCCTTAACAGGAAATGGTAATATATCATCAATATCCAGACCCCTTTTTTTCCCGTCTTCTATAAGTTCGGACATTCTTTTATGAGCCGCATCCCTGGCTGTGTATACAGTTCCAGTAAGATAAATGGTATCACCTGCCTTTAGGTTTGCGATATCTTCTTTTGAAAAAGGTATTTTTATTTCTTTAAACATTTTTTTATCCTGTAAAATATATAATTAAATTACTTAAACAAAAACATTTTCTTAATTTCTCTGTATTCAAATAAACTCTTTTGGCGATAACATAAAAAATATTAATATTTGAAGCCCTTTTATATAATCCTTGTTTTATGACGGTTGACATGGCAGCAGATATTTACCGCTACCGGAAGTCCCGCAATATGTGTGGGAAATGTTTCTATATTTACCGCAAGTACCGTGTTTCTGCCTCCCAGTCCGGCAGGACCAAGTCCCGTATCATTTATTTTAAGGAGAAGTTCTTCTTCCAATTCCTTAATATATAGGTTTCTCTCTTTTGATTCAGCAGCATCAGCCGGACTTTTATCCTTTTGTATACTCCTTGTAAGGGCCTTTTTTGACATCAGTGCACATTTTTCAAAATCTCCGCCTATCCCTACTCCTATAACAAAAGGAGGGCAGGCATTTGGTCCGGCCTCCTTTGCCGTATTGATCACTGCATTCTTTACACCTTCTATTCCATCGGCCGGTTTAAGCATAAAAATACGGCTCATATTTTCACTCCCAAAACCTTTGGGTGCAACCGTCAGCTTTACTTTATCTCCCGGAACGATCTCAAAATGTATCACTGCGGGTGTATTATCACCTGTATTTATTCTTTCAATAGGGTCATTAACTACAGACTTACGAAGATATCCTTCTTCATAACCCTGCCTCACTCCTTCATTTACCGCGTCGGTTATATCTCCTCCCGTAAAATGAACCTCCTGGCCTATCTCCAAAAAAACCACAGCCATCCCTGTATCCTGACAAATGGGAATTCTCTCATCTCCCGCGATCTTCAGATTATCCTCAATCTGTGAGAGCACGCTTCTCCCCGTTTCGGAGGTTTCCGTATAACCGGCTGTCCTGATTGCTTTCTCTACATCCTCTTCAAGGAACAAATTGGCCTCTATACACATTTCTCTGATATTCTTTGTTATTAAACTTACTTCCAGATCCCTCATGATTCAATACCTTTTCTTACTTAACGATGAGACTTTCAATAGATTAACATGACAAATGTCTGTATATTTCTCATTATATAACTATATCCACCATCATTTAAGCATAGTATAACATAATGCCCAATAGACAGTGGATATAGTCCTTTTAAATAATTATAAAATTTTACTCCTCTGTATCTGAAGCAGTCTCAGAGTCTTCTTCGTCTTCTGCAGCTGATACTTCACCTTCTTCTCCGGGAATACTCTTCATCTTTGCAATAGTAGCCACATTTATCCCGTCATCAAGGTTGATAAGTTTAACTCCCGTAGTAGATCTGCCTGTAACAGGGATCTCATTACAACTGAGTCTGATAATAATACCTTCAGTAGTTATGATCATAAGCTCATTGGAGTCATTTACCATCTTGGCTCCCACAAGCTTACCGCTGCGCTCATTGACCTTATAGCAGATAAGACCTTTTCCACCTCTGTTTTGCAGCTTATACTCATCTATATCCGTACGCTTACCTATACCTTTTTCAGATACGTAAAGCATAGTATCGGAAACGTTTCCGTTTTCATCTTCGTGAGGAAATACCTGCATACTGACGATTTCGTCGTCAGCCTTGAGTGTCATACCTTTAACACCCATGGCACTGCGTCCCATATCACGTACATCAGACTCTTTAAAACAAATGCTTAAACCGTTTGCTGTTACAAGGGCTATGTTCTTTTTGCCATCCGTCATTTTTACACCGATAAGCTCATCATCTTCCCTTAAGGTAATAGCCTGGATTCCTATTTTTCTAATATTTGCAAAATTGCCCAGAGCTGTCTTTTTCACTATACCGTTTTTTGTAGCCATAAAAAGATAATCATCGTCTTTGATGGTCTTTAAATCTATAGGTATAATAGCCGTAATCTTTTCATCAGGCTGCAGCTGTAAAAGATTTATAATAGCTGTTCCCCTGGAAGTCCTGGACGCCTCGGGAATCTCATAGGCTTTAAGCTTATATGCCCTTCCCTTGCTGGTAAAGAAGGTCAGCGCCTTATGGGTAGTAGTCATAAAGAGATCCTGGATGTAGTCCTCTTCTATCGTCTGCATACCCTTGATACCCTTGCCTCCTCTCTTCTGAGCCTTAAAGTTGTCCGGAGCCTGTCTTTTTATATATCCCAGATTGGTTCTGGAAATTACAGCGGGCACATCGGGTATCAGATCCTCATCCGTAAGATCAAATTCGTCAAAACCTATCCTGGTCCTTCTGTCATCTCCGTACTTCTCGGCAATAAGAGTTATCTCATCCCTAATTACACCAAGAAGAAGCTTTCTGTCGCCTAAAATCGCCTTAAATCCTTTTATCTTCTCCAAAAGTTCTTTTAACTCATCTTCAAGTTTTTCTCTTTCCAGTCCGGTAAGAACCTTAAGACGCATATCCACAATAGCCTGTGCCTGTGCATCCGTAAGATTAAACTCCTTGCAAAGACCATCCTTTGCCTCCTGAACCGTAGCTGAACCTCTGATTATCTCTATAACTCTGTCTATATTATCAAGGGCAATGATCAGACCCTGTAAAATATGGGCACGTTCCTCCGCCTTATTCAGATCATACTTTGTACGGCGGGTTACTACCTCCTCCTGATGAGACAGATAGAGAGAAAGCATGTCTTTAAGATTCAAAATCTTGGGTTCATTATTTACAAGAGCCAGCATTATCACACCAAAGGTATCCTGAAGCTGGGTATGTTTATAAAGCTGATTTAAAACAACATTTGCATTTACATCCCTGCGAAGTTCAATAACTATACGCATACCGTTTCGGTCAGACTCATCTCTGAGTTCTGTAATGCCGTCTATTCTCTTATCCTTTACCAGATCTGCCATCTTTTCGATAAGACGGGCCTTATTTACCATATATGGAAGTTCTGTAACGACTATACGGTTTTTGCCGTTATCCATAGGCTCTATATCCGTAATAGCTCTTACTCTTATTTTTCCCCTGCCCGTCCTGTAAGCTTCTTCTATTCCCGACCTGCCGAGGATCTGTCCCCCTGTAGGGAAATCAGGACCCTTAACTTCTTCCATCAGCTCTTCTATGTCTGTATCGGAATCCGATCCTACTGTGTTGTCTATAATTTTTACAACTGCATTTATAACCTCTCTTAAATTGTGAGGGGGAATGTTGGTAGCCATACCTACTGCTATACCACTGGTTCCGTTTACTAAAAGATTGGGATATCTGGACGGCAACACAAGAGGTTCTTTTTCAGATTCATCAAAGTTTGGACCGAAATCTACCGTATCTTTGTTTATATCGGACAACAACTCCATGGAAATCTTACTGAGTCTGGCCTCGGTATATCGCATAGCCGCTGCCCCGTCTCCGTCCACCGAACCGAAATTGCCATGTCCGTCTACCAGTGGATAACGTGTAGAGAAATCCTGGGCAAGCTTAACAAGAGCCTCATATATGGATGAATCACCGTGGGGATGGTACTTACCCATGGTATCACCAACAATACGGGCGCACTTTCTGTGAGGCTTGTCCGGAGTATTTCCCAGCTCTGTCATAGCATACAGGATACGCCTCTGAACAGGCTTAAGACCATCTCTTACATCCGGCAGTGCTCTGGCGGCAATAACGCTCATGGCATATTCGATGTAGTATGTTTCCATGGTTTTTTTCATGTCTACATCGTTTATTTTATCAAATACATGTTCATCCATGTTTTTTTCCTTTTTTAAATATCAAGATTTTTTGCGTACTTGGCGTTTGTCTCTATAAATTCTCTTCGGGGTTCTACCTGATCTCCCATTAATGTGGAAAATGTTATATCCACCTCTGCTTCAGTTGATTGTTCCATATCTACTCTCAATAAAATTCTTTTTTCCGGATCCATGGTTGTTTCCCAAAGCTGCTCGGCATCCATCTCACCCAGACCTTTATACCTTTGGACTTTATTATTTTGGTCTCTTCCTATCTCTTCTATTATGGAATTGAGCTCATCGTCAGAATATGCATACCATACCTTTTTATTTTTCTCTATCTTAAAAAGAGGAGGCTGTGCGAGATATACATGCCCTTCTCTTATAAGTTCAGGCATAAATCTGTAAAAGAAGGTAAGCAAAAGTGTGGCAATATGCGCTCCGTCCACATCTGCATCTGTCATTATGATTATCTTATCGTAACGCAGCTTTTCTATATTAAATTCATCATGAATACCTGTACCGAAAGCCGTGATCATTGATCTAATCTCTTCATTTTCAAGAGCCCTTTCAGGTCTGGTTTTTTCTACATTCAGGATTTTTCCCCTAAGGGGTAAGATAGCCTGGGTTGTCCTTGTTCTAGCCTTCTTTGCCGAACCACCCGCAGAATCTCCCTCAACTATAAATATCTCACATTTTGAAGGATCCTTATCAGAGCAGTCTGCCAGCTTTCCGGGAAGCCCACCACCCTCCAGTACATTTTTTCTTCTTGTAAGATCTCTTGCTTTTCTGGCAGCTTCCCTTGCCCTCTGTGCTAAAATAGCCTTTTCACAAATAGTTTTTGCAACTGCCGGATTTTGCTCAAGGTAATAAGTAAGTTGTTCACTTACTATAGAATCAACTGCTCCTCTGGCCTCGGCATTTCCCAGTTTTTGCTTTGTCTGTCCTTCAAACTGGGGATTTTCGATCTTTACACTTATGATGGCCGCAAGACCTTCTCTTATATCCTCTCCTGCAAGAGCAGTTTCATTTTCTTTTATTATCTTATTTTTCTTTGCATAATCATTGAAGGTTTTGGTAATAGCATTTTTAAATCCCGTTAAATGCATTCCTCCATCCGGGGTATTTATATTATTTGCAAAGCATTCTGTAATCTCCGAATATCCGTCATTGTGCTGGAAAGCAACCTCCACGGACACCTTGTCTTTAATCCCTTCACAATAAATAACCTCATTGTAAAGGGGGCTTTTTGAACTGTTGAGGTACTCCACAAACTCTTTTATGCCGCCTTCATAATGGAAGATCTCTTCCCGTATTTTTTCTTCTGACCCATCTTCATCCGACTCTTCAGCTTCTGATGTTGAGCTATCCGGGTTATCATCTTCTGTTATATCTGCTTCTTCATCGTAAAATTCTTCACCTGAGGCTTTTTCGGCCTTTTCTTTTTTTATGAGAATGTCTATCTCTTCCCTGGTTCTTTCATCTGTAAGGATTATCTTCAAACCCTTTGTAAGAAATGCCATCTCCCGGAGTCTTGTTTTTAACACATCAAAATCATATATAAGGGTTTCCTTAAAAATCTCTCCGTCAGGTAAAAATGTCACCTGGGTCCCGGTATCATCAGGATCACATTCACCTATTACTGTAAGATCCGAAGTTATTTTTCCTCTTTCATAGGTCTGCTTATGGATACGGCTGTCTCTTTTTACTATAACCTCCATGTTTTCGGATAAAGCGTTTACAACTGAAGCACCAACACCATGAAGTCCTCCTGACACCTTATATCCTCCACCACCGAATTTTCCTCCGGCATGAAGTACGGTATATACCACCTCAATAGCAGGTCTTCCTGTTTTATGATTAATGTCTACCGGCACACCGCGTCCGTTATCACTGACAGTTATGGAATTGTCCTTGTGAATGGTTACATGCACTGTATCACAATATCCGGCAAGTGCTTCATCTACAGCATTATCCACAATTTCATACACAAGATGGTGTAAACCTCTGGAGGAAGTGGTTCCTATATACATACCGGGTCTTTTTCTTACTGCTTCCAGACCCTCTAGTACCTGTATTTGATCTCCGCCGTATTCATCCTTTTTACTTTTGCCCATTTTTTACTCCTCTTTTATTTTTCCCTTTACAACCTTGAATGTTTTATCCACAGGCAACCTGGATCTGATCCTCTCGTCTTCACCTGTACAGGTTATAAGAGTCTGCATATCTCCAATTCTTTTTAAAAGATAATCCTGTCTTAGTGTATCCAGTTCGGACAAAACATCATCAAGTAAAAGAACCGGCATTTCCCCTGTCATATTTTTTATTATATCTATTTGTGCAAGCTTCAAAGAAAGTGCTGCCGTTCTTTTCTGTCCCTGTGAGCCAAATCTCTTTACATCTTTTTCATTTACAATAAAGCAAAAATCATCTCTGTGAGGACCTGTTCCGGTTATCCCTGTTTTTTTATCCCTGTCTTTTGAAGATAATAATGTTTCCCTAAAGTCTTCTTCATCTACAGATGGCTGGTACACAATCCTTAATTTCTCTTTTCCTCCGGATATATCCCTGTGGTTGGCTTCCGTATAAATATTTATATCTTTGATATAATCCTTACGCCTTTTTATTATATCCGCACCGTATTTTAACAGTTGTTCATCAAGTATATCCAGAGTTTCCTCATCTCCCGGACGTTTTTTAAAGGACATATCCTTTAAAAGCCTGTTTCTTGAGTCCAAAACCTTGTTATATGATATAAGATTATTTAAGTAAATGCTGTCCACCCTGCTAAGATCCATATCCATAAACTGTCTTCTGACATTAGGTCCTCTTCTTATTATGTCCAGATCTTCAGGATAAAAAAATACCACCTGCAGAATACCGAAAATATCTGCGGATTTTCTTATAGGTACGCCATTTACTGCAATTCCTTTAGTTTTATTCTTTTTTAAATGTATATCTATCCTGTCACTTGTAAACTCTTTTTGTATAATGACTTTTATATGAGCATCTCTGTCACATCCTGTTATTTCACAATTGTCCAAATCATCCATCCGGATCAATTCTTCATCCCTTGCTCCCCTGTGAGATCTGGTAGTGGAAGCAATATATATAGCTTCAAGAATATTGGTTTTTCCCTGGGCATTATCTCCGTATATCAGATTTATCCTTTTGTCGAAATCAGTCCTCATATAATCATAATTTCTGAAATCTTTTAGTTCTATAGTCTCAATATACATTATACATCCGCCAAAACTTTAATCTTTTGACCGTCAAATTCAACAACGTCTCCATGAACAATCTTTTTACCGCGTCTGGTCTCCACTTCTGTGTTCACCTTAACCAAGCCTTCTGCAATAATAAACTTGGCATCCGTTCCGCTTCCGCATAAACCTGACAGTTTCAAAAGCTGTCCCAGTTTTATAAATTCTGTATGTATAGTTATTTCTTCCAAAATCTTTTATTCTCCGTCTGATCATTCAGAAAAATTAACAGGAAGTATGAGATACATATAATTCATATCATCATCCCTGATAAAACAGGGAGATTTAGCATTTACAAACGCTATTTTTATCTCTTCATCCTCTATAACCTTTAAAGCATCTATTAAAAACTTGGGATTAAAACCTATTTTTAAATCTTCACCCTCTTTTTGGATCTCTATTTCTTCTTTTCCCTTACCCTGCCCCGTGGAAACCTTTATCTCCATAAGATTGTCTCTTATATCCAAAATAACAGGTCTTCTGTCATTTTCTTTTATAAATACCATATCTGTTTCTATGGCATCTATAAGCGCTTTCCTGTTTATGATTATATTTGTTTGTGAATCATTGGAAAACATTTGATTTACATTGAAATATTTTCCTTCAAGAAGTCTTGAAACTATTTTAGTATCTTCCAGCTCAAAAAGCACATGCTTGGGAGCAAAAGAAACAGTAACTTCCTGTTCAGCATCCTGTGAAAGAATACCGGCCACTTCCTTAAGGGATTTTCCCGGAATAACCACATATACATCTGTTTCGGCATCATCAATAGTAAGATTTCTGATCGATATCCTGTGGCTGTCAAGACCTATAACCCTCATTTTACCTTCTTTGATCTCAAAAAGTTCTCCTGTCATCATAGGATTAAAATCATTCATCGCCAGTGAAAAGATAGTCTGATTTATCATATCCCTTAAAGAAAGCTGGGAAAGAACTATACTTTTTTCTTTTTTAACATCAGGTATCTCCGTAAATTCATCTGCCGGCATACCCATAAAAGAACAATCTCTTTTCTCACAGGTAACAAAACAGTTATTATCCTCAGATACCTCCAGAGTTATGGTGCTGTCCGGATATTTTTTCATGAGTTCAGAAAAGAAGCGGGCATTTACAGCAACAGCACCCGGTTCTATTATTTGTCCCTCAACCTTTGTCTGAATTGCAAGATCCAGGTCATTTCCGGTTAAAAGTATGGAATCAGTCGTGGCATCTATAAGAATACACTCAAGAATATTCATAGTAGTTCTTACGGATACAGCCTTTTGAACTATTCCCACAGCTTTTACTATATCAGCTTTTTCAAATGTAAGTTTCATTTCAAAGAAAAACTCCTTTCAAAAGGTTAATGATTTTAGAAAGTGGAAAACTTATATATATATATTATTATATTCAGTTGCAGCAGTAGTAAATGTTAATATGTTAGGAAGTGCTGTAAAGCCTGTATTTACTGGAGTTACAGCAACAGTTGATTAATGGGTTTAGTGCTAATTTGGTGTTGAATATTTGTTAATAAATGTTTGGTAAATGTAAGTTTATAAACTCTTATTCATAATGATTCATATAGCTATCAATAATTATTTACCCGGTTATCCATATGTTAAAAATAATTTATGAAGGATCTATCTTCTTTATAAGTATGTCTATAGTGTTGCGCAGTTTGGGGTCTACCAGCAGATCGTTGGTGATTTTTTTTGCTCCGTAAAGAACAGTTGAATAATCTTTACCAAAAGCCGAGCCCTGCATCTTGGATGAATCCTGTGTCATCTGACGGCAAAGGTACATGGCTATTTGTCTGGGATAGGCTATTTCTATATTTCTCTTGGAGGATTTAATATCATCTGTGGAGATATTAAAATGATCTGCAACAGTTTCTATAATTGATTCGGAGGTCACTCTTCTTTTGTGTTCCGGCGTAACGAAATCCTTCAACGCATCCATAGCCAGATCTAAGGTAATGTCCTTTCTTGAAAGCTGGGCAAACGCAGATATATTGGTAAGGGCACCTTCAAGCTCACGGATAGAGGATTTAATGTTATTTACTATATAGTCCTTGACATCCGTTGGAATATTGGACATATTTCGGTCTTCGATCTTCTGATTTAAAATAGCCATCTTAGTTTCATATGAAGGAATCTGGATATCACAGGTAAGTCCTTCGGAAAAACGACCGATCAGACGGTCGGGAAGTTCTTCCAGATCCTTAGGTGGCCTGTCGGAGGTAATAACTATCTGCTTGTTGTTCTGATAAAGATCATTAAAGGTATGGAAAAACTCCTCCTGTGTTCCATCCTTTCCTTTAAGAAACTGGATATCATCTATAAGAAGAACATCTGCAGATCTGTATTTTGCCTTAAAGTCAGAAACAATTTTACGCTGCTTGCTGTGTATACTGTCAATGATCTCATTTGTAAATGTTTCCGATGTAACGTAGATAACCTTTAATGAAGGATATTCATCCATAATCCGGTGAGCTATGGCTTGTAACAGATGGGTTTTTCCAAGACCCGTATCTCCATGCAAAAAAAGAGGATTAAAGGTTTCAGCCGGAGCTTCCGATACTGCAAGGCATGCGGCATGTGCCAGGTTGTTGTTGGAACCCACTACAAATTTTTCAAAGACATAGTTTGGATTGAGATTTCCTTTGTTTTCACTGTTTACTGTGTTTATAACAGGCGAAGAAGGTGTCTGTCCCTCCTGATCATCGGAAACAAGGCACAAGGTATAGTCAGTGCCTAATATTTTATTAACAGTTGTTTCTAAAAGTTTGAGATATCTTTTGTTTACCATGGAGAAAGTAAGCTCTTTCATAGAAGAATTAATTTCATCCAGATCTATGGTAAGCTTTAAAATTTCATTTGATAAAGAAAGAACTTTCAAAGGTTTGATCCATGTATCAAAAGAAGTTTTGTCAATCTCAAAATCATGTTTAAAGGTCTCAAGTATATCAGGCCATTTTTGCAATATTTCATTCATAGTTTTATGGGTTCCTTAATATAATGTTATGTAAATAGGTATCCCTCTAATAATATATCAATCAGAAGAGTTTTTCAAGGAAGATACTCCACATCTTATCAACAGAGTTATTCATATTATTGATAAGTATGTTAATAAGAATGTTAAACTAATGGTGAAAAGATATTGATAAAATGTGTATAACTAAAATAAAAAAGACTTGACTTAATATAGGTTTTTACATATAATATGCCACGGTATTTTCATTTTTGAAAGAAAAATTGAATTATGATCATTCTAAAATAGAAGAAAAAGGAGGTGAAGGTCAGATGAAGATGACATTTCAGCCTAATAAAAGAAAAAGATCTAAGGTCCACGGATTCAGAGCAAGAATGAGCAGCGCCGGCGGAAGAAAGGTTCTTGCGGCAAGAAGAGCTAAAGGAAGAAAGGTACTTTCAGCATAAGGACTTCAGGCAGACGAGCGCATATTATATGAGAGATGCGTTTGTCTGTTTTTTCATATACAGTATTATTTATACAGATAAAATATAAAAAAAGAGATCCTTCGTCATGAAATTTAAAGATTTTGAGACATTAAAGAAAAATAAGGATTTTCAAAAAGTCTACAAAGAAAAAAAAATATTTGCCAACAGACATATAATAATGTATGTCAGAAAAAATGAGGATGAGAATCTGCGTCTGGGTGTTTCCGTAAGTAAAAAAGTAGGGAACAGTGTTGTCAGACACAGACTTACAAGACTTATACGCGAGGCGTTCAGACTGAATTCTTCTTATATGAAACGGGGATTTGATATAGTTGCTGTTGTAAGAGAGGATCTCAAAGGCAAAGGATATAAAGAAACATCTTCTGCCATGCTGCATTTATTGAAAAAGCATAAAATCGTTAAATAAAATCGGTAAACTGTTATGAAAAAGATAATGCTCGGATCTATAAATTTTTACAAATATGCCATTTCTCCCTATAAGGGTTCGGTAAAATGCAAGTTTTATCCTACCTGCTCCGATTATGCCAAAGAGGCGATAGAAACTTACGGGGTTGCAAAGGGAAGTGCCATGGCAGCAAAAAGATTTTTAAGATGTAATCCTTTTTCTAAGGGAGGATTTGATCCTGTACCCATAAAAGATCAGGAGGAAAGTTAAGTGTTTGATGGTTTATTTAAGCCTATCGCATTTGTGCTTGGACAGTTTCTGAATCTGATATTTATGTGGATGGATACTATCGGTATTGGTAATATCGGTATTGCTATCATCATATTTACAGTTATCATTAAGACAGCGATGTTCCCTCTTACGCTGTCCCAGCAGAAAACAGCGAAAATATCCCAGCTTATACAGCCGGAGATAAAGGCTATCAGGGCAAAATACAGAGGAAAGAAGGACGTAGAGTCCCAGCAGGCCCAAAACAACGAAATAAAAGCCGTTTACGCAAAATACGGTGCTTCACAAACCGGAGGCTGCGTTCAGCTGATCATTCAGATTCCGATTCTGTTTGCCCTTTACCAGGTATTCAGAAATATGCCCCTCTATGTAGGGAAGCTTAACACTCTTCTTCACGGAGTATTGGGAAGTCTTAAAGGTGATTCCAATTATCTGAATATCATGAACTCCAATTTTGGCGGAGTAAACTGGGAAAATTCAGACGAGGCTATCAGTGCTCTTGACTCTTTTGGTTATGAACAGTGGGATCAGCTTGGACGTCTTTTCCCGGATGCAGCAGGTATAATAGCAGAGAATTCCAGAAGTATCCTGGATATGAATACTTTCCTGGGTATAAATGTTACCCATGTTCCTTCACAGGTTATGGGTCTTGCTATTCTCGTTCCCATCCTTGCGGGTGTCAGCCAGTTTATCAGTGCATGGCTTGGTCAGAGTACCAATTCTATGGGTGCAGAACAGTCACCCCTTGCCAATAAGCTTATGGCTTTCACCACACCTGTTATTTCGGTGATTATCGGTTTAAGAGTTCCTGCAGGTCTCGGTATATACTGGATTACAACAGCTGTTGTTACAATTGTCTTCCAGTTGTTTATCAACAGATATTATAAAAATATGTCTGTTGATGACCTTATTGCCAAGAACCTTGAAAGACAAAAGAAGAAGATGCAAAAGAAGGGGGTTTCTTCAGATACTCTTGTAAAAGGCGCATCTATGAGAACCAGATCCATTGGAGACAGACAGTCAGACAGTTCAGGTGGAGGGTTCGGTTCTTTCAGGGATAAAGCAGGATTGGGACATACTGAAAGAACTACGGGAGATGCAAAGGCTCCTCCCCGGGGAAGACCTGCTGACGGTCCTCCTCCGGTTGTAAAGGAAAAACCTCCGGCCGCTTCCGGAAAATCCGGAAAGGGAAAGGATGACAGTTCACTAAGAGATAAAGTATTTACTGCAGCGGTTTCAGCAAAAAATGCCAAACCAAAGAGTACGGCTAAAGCAAAAAATACCGGATTCGGGATGAATACAAAGAATGTACAGCCCGAAGAGGCTCCAAAGAAAAAGTTCTCTCTTTTCGGAAGAAAGAAACAGGAAGAGCCTACTATCTCACAAAAAATGAACAAAACCTCCGGTGATGCAAAATTTGCCGGAAGAAAAGTTAAGAGTAAAAATATTAAGAAATAAAATATGAACCAGACACACGGTCGTAAAGGACTGTGTGTTTTTTTTTGACCCGTAGGGGTTATAGTTGTTATAATGTACGATAGTTTAAAAAGACAGAAATATATTTAGATGTTGTGATTGGTGGGTTTTATGAATAATGATACTATAGCGGCTATTTCAACTCCTATGTCCGGTTCGGGAGGGATAAGTATTATAAGGATCAGCGGTAATGATGCGATAAGTGTGGCAGACAGGATTTTCAGAAGTCCTTCAGGAAGAAAACTTGAGGATGTAAAAAGTCATACTATCAGTTATGGTCATGTGATAAGTATTTCTTCAAAGGACAAAACTTATGGGGATTGTGAAACAGGTGCCGGGAAACAGGGAGAAGTCATAGATGAAGTACTTGTATCGGTTATGAGAGCTCCCCGTACATTTACGGCGGAGGATACTGTAGAGATAAATTGTCACGGAGGTATGCTGGTCACAAAAAGACTTTTGAAGGAAGTCCTTGCGGCGGGTGCGACGCTTGCAGATCCGGGGGAATTTACAAAAAGAGCGTTTATTAACGGGCGTATTGATCTATCCGAAGCCGAAGCTGTTATAGACGTGATAAATGCAAAAAATGAATATGCTTTAAAGGCGTCGATAAACCAATTGTCGGGAGGTATTTCCTCCAGAATAAAAATAATGCGTGACGAAATTTTAGACCATGTGGCATTTATGGAAGCGGCTATGGATGATCCTGAGCACATTTCCATGGAGGGGCATATGGATAAAATGGCATCAGATGTGGATAAGTACATAGAGGAAACTAAAAAACTCATAAAAACTTATTCCGGAGGTAAAATTTTAAGGGAAGGGGTGGATACCGTTATTCTCGGAAGAACAAATGCGGGAAAATCCAGTCTTTTAAATCTTCTTACAGGATCTGATACGGCTATAGTTACAGATATAGAGGGAACGACCAGGGATACGGTCAGGGAAAGTGTAAGACTGGGAGGGATTTCTCTCAATCTTGCCGACACAGCAGGTATAAGAGATACAGATGATGCCGTGGAGGCTATAGGAGTGGAAAAAGCCCTGGACAATGCAAAAAATGCCGAGCTTATTCTACTCGTTATAGATTCTTCCAGGAAGTTATCCGGGGAGGATCGTGATATTATTAAGCACATCTTCGGTAAAAAATGTATCATTCTTTTAAACAAAGCAGACAAAGAGATGCAGACAGATAAAAAAGATGTTTTAAATTTTCTGAGTGATGCAGGTGATGAATACAAAGATATAAAAATACTTGAGTTTTCAACTGTTACTTCTCTGGGATTAAATGAGTTGGAAAAAGAGATAGAAGAAATTTTCAGTCTGGGAGATATACTTGTAAATAATGAGCCGGTTATAATAAACGAAAGACATTTGGAACTTTTAAATAAAGCGAAAACAAGTCTTGAATACATAAAAACCGGTATAGAAACAAATGCTCCGGAGGATTTGCTGACAGTGGATATGATGGATGCATATACAGAGCTGGGAAGTATTCTGGGTGAGGAAATAGAGGACGATCTGGCAGACAGGATTTTTGAAAAATTTTGTATGGGAAAATGATAAAACGCAAATAAGGGGGTGTTATAAATGTTGGATATTTTGACACAATACATGAAGTCAGGGATTAAGGATACAGTAAAAAAAGAACTTGGGGTTGAGGTAGAGCATTTTATTGTGGACCGTAAAACTAAAAAAGCTTTTTCTTATTACGGTGAAAAAGGTGTAAGGCATATACTTCTTGAGCTTATGAAAAAATATCCGGAAGCAAAAGAAATATCCGGAGAAGATATTCTTGGTTTTTCAACGCCGGTCTTTACTATTACCCTGGAACCGGCTGCCCAGATGGAAATAAGTATAATCCAAACTGAAAATATTGAAGAAATAAAAGTAATATACTCAGATTTTTTTACAGATCTTGATCAAATAGTGACACCACTGGGTGGAGAGATAATTACAAAGGGATGCCAGCCCGAAAGTCATGTGGATGAGCTTGAACTCATACCAAAGGAAAGATATCGTCTTATGGATGATCATTTTAGAAAAACGGGAACCGGAGGAAGGCAGATGATGAGGGGGACTGCCTCTACACAGATTTCCGTGGATTATACAAGCGAAGAGGATTTCAGAAAAAAGTTGCAGGCGGCATATTTTTATACTCCTCTCTTCAAGATGGTTACAGACAGGATTAAAAAATTTCAGGGAGAAGATATAATGATCCGTCTGTTCAGAAATGATATATGGTGCAGGACAGATCCAAGGCGATGCGGGATTTTACCGGATATATTTAAAAAAGATTATGGATTTAAAGATTATGCAGGGTATCTTTGCAGTTCACCCCTTATAGTACTCCCCGGGGAAAACGGAGAAAACTATACGGATAAAACGGCCTGCGAGGCTTATAAAAGCAGAAAACCGGAAAAAACTGATATAGAGCACATTTTTTCTATGGTATTTCCGGATGTTAGGGTAAAAAAATATATAGAGATAAGAGGGGCAGATTCTATGCCGGCAGACGGTGTGTATGCATACTGTGCTCTTATCAAAGGACTTATATATTCCGAAAAAGTCCTCGATCATGTGCAGGAATTTATTGCATCCGCAAATCTAAAGGATGAGGATATAAGAATATCAGAAATAAGCTTGTCAGAAAAGGGATGGGACGGAAAAATATACGGCATAGATGCAGTGGAATTTTTAAAAACTGCTTTAGTTAAATGCCGTGAAGGATTGACTGCCGGGGATATAGGCTATCTGGAGGCCTGGGACTGGTTTGAATAAGGAGAAAATGATGGATATAGACAGGATAAGGGATGAATACAGGAAATATATAGACGGTCACAGAAAGGAAATGGAAGAAGGGGCATCGGTGATGAAGGATGATCTGGATCACAGTGCCCTGCTTCACAGGGGTGAGTATACGGCCATGCCTTTGATGATACCCCGTCTTTACTCTATGGAGACGAAAAGGCTTTTTGAGGATATAGTTGAGACCACTTACGGTATTCTTAATAAGGTCATTAAAGAATATATGAATAAAGAGGATTATCGCAGGCTTTTTCCTTTTTCAAAGGAATTGGAGGAAATGATACTTGATTCAAAAGATGCAGTTTCCTATCTTCCTCTTGCCCGTTTTGATATTTTCTATCATGAAGATACCGGAGAATTCTATTTTTGTGAGTTAAATGCAGACGGATCCAGCGGAATGAATGCGGACAGACTACTGGATGAGCTTATGATAAATAATCCGGCACATCAGGCTATGAGATATAGTTACGCCATGAATACAATGGAGCTGTTTGACAGCTGGGTAGATGAATTTTTAAGTCTTTACAGCAAATGGTTAAAGAAAAACAGCGGTTCCGACGGACCAAATGTGGTAATAACGGATTTTCTGGATATGGGGCGTCTTCGTGAATTTGAAGAGTTTGCAAGGCGGTTTCAAAAGAAAGGTATCAGTTGTGAGATATGTGATATAAGAGATTTCAAATACATTGACGGTGTGCTTTATTCAAAGCAGGGACACAGGGTGGATGCTGTGTACAGAAGAGCCGTGACTATAGATATATTGGAGCATATGGATGAGGTAAAGGCATTTACACAGGCACTCAGGGATAAAGCAGTATTTGCAGCCGGAGATTTTTGTACCCAGATAGCTCATAATAAATGGCTTTTCTATCTTTTACATACAGAAAGAACGGGCAGCTTTTTAAGTGAAGAGGAAAATGAATTTGTAAAGAAGCATGTGCCCCTTACTTTTCCATTTGATGAAAAGGGACTTTCGGAAATGCAACTGGATACGGGAGAAATAATAAATAATAAAGACAGATATATTTTAAAACCACAGGATGGTTACGGATCCAGGGGAGTTAAGGCAGGGGTAGAGACACCTCAGGAGGAATGGGAAGCATTTGTAAAGTCCATATACGGGGAGGATTACATCTGTCAGGAATTTGCAAAGCAGTATGCATCTTACAACATAGATTTTATGTTTGATGAAGGAAAATGGAAGGATTACATTCATATGGCCGGATTGTTTTGTTATAACGGTAAATTTGCCGGAGTTATAGCACGTAGTGCACCGGCTGGAGGAATAATTGATTTTCACAGAAATGAACGCAGACAGGTTACCTATTTTGTTGAGGAGACGGAAAATGAATGACAGATTTAAGCCGGGGGACATCGTGGCTCATTTTAAAAGGGAGATGCTGTCACCGGAGGAAAAAAGTACCAATAAGTATCTGTATAAAATAATCGGTGAAGCGCAGCATACAGAGACAAAAGAGAAGCTTATGATCTATATGGCGCTTTACGATGATTTCGGGATATATGCACGTCCCTTTGATATGTTTACCGGCGAGGTGGACAGGGATAAGTATCCCGATATAAAACAGTTTTACAGATTTGAAAAGATTTAAAAAAGTGACCGGACTTTAGGGGAAATATAACTCCTCTTCTCATATCCGGTCACTTTTTTATTTCCAGTCCAAGGTATAGCTGCCGTTTTGCACATCCAGCCGAACTTCTGCTCCCATAAGCAGAGGATAATTCTTTTCTCCGTGACCTGCAGGAAATCCGAAAGCCACAGGGATACCCAGTTCGCTTGTAAACTGCCGGCTTATCATATCCGCCACAGATTTAAATCTTCCGCCTCTGGAATTGCCACTGTAGGTATCACACTCTATCGCCACATCTGTCCATTCTCCAAAGACTATGCCGGAGGCATTTTCCAGTACGCCTTTGTGCTTGAGTATCGTCATGCAGCGGTTTACATATTCCATATCCACATTTACATCCTCCAGAAAAAGAATATAAGGCTTATCCGTCACGACGGGGTTATAATCCGTATCAAGTACAGTTAGAAATGAGGAAACATTTCCTCCTGTAAGAATGCCTTCGGCACTCCTCTGCCTGTCATAAGGACTGCCTTCGCACCTGTAGCCGGGTGCCTCACCTTTTACCAGATGCTGCTGTATTTCTGCGCATTCCTTTGGAAGATCCATAAATGAGGCGCTCATGGATGAGTGAACCGAAGGCTGTCCTGCAACCGTCCAGGCGGCATGATAAACACTTATGTCGCTGTAACCTATAACAGGCTTTTTTGACCTTGCAATAAGATCCTTAGGGATGACATCCATCACCTCACTTGAAGCATGTCCTCCCCTTACGCAGTAAACTGCCTTTATTTCAGGATCGGTAAGCGCCCACTTGAGATCTTCCACACAATCATCCAGCGTACGCTCTTCCACACAGGCGTATTTTCCTTCTATAGGATCATATCCCCACTCTTTAAGACCCTTTACAACTGCGTCCGTCTACTCCCTTGTAGGAAGGGCGGAGGGGGATATCACCGCCACATTATCTCCTTCTTTTGGAAAATACGAGGTATATTTACCGGTCATATCCTTGTAGCCTGTTACTTCTGTTTTGGTATCCACCCCTTCGTCAATCTTAACATTTGCAGCCGTTCCGGGATCCGCAGCCGCTCCGGCGCACCCTGTAAATGTAGCAGCACTCATGATGGCGGCACATATAACAAGTGTCATTTTTTTCATAGTGTATGTCAACTCTTTTTAGTATTGTTGCGCATTTTTTACTTAACGATCAAATCTTCTATATTTTTATCTTTATTTAAAACATTAAGATCTATATATTTTTCCCGCCTGTGTATCCTTCCAGCTCGCCTCTGTCTAAATATTGCCAGATATACCAGTCATCCTTGTAGTTCCAGCTTAAAGGAGTATACAAACTTGACATTCATTTTTTGTAGTCATCGAACTCTCCTTTGATGTATTTTTCGTATATTTCAGATCTGGTATATATCAAAGGCTTTACTCCGTATTCTTTTTCGATTATCTCCATATATGCCTTTAATTCTCTCACCACATCTGTTTTTTCAGGGGGATTTTGCTCCTTGTCACCGTAATATTCCACATCAACCACAGGAAGCTTGCGTCCGTTTAAATCCTTACCTACTGTGTTGATAAAATTTTCCGCCTGCAGTTTTCCTTCACTGTCATAAGAGAAGAAATGATATGCCCCTGACAATAAACCTGCTTTATCTGCATTTTCCCAGTTTTTTGCAAATCTTTCGTCCTGAGCGGATTTTCCTTCGGTTACCTTAATGTAAATGAAGTTTACATTTTGTGATTTCAGCTTATTCATGTCAACATCGGCCTGATAAGATGAAATATCCACACCTACAGTACTGTTTTTTCATCTACAAACCATTTATTTATAAATATTATCTTTTGCTTTCGCCTCTGCACATGGAACATACTATGCAATGTCCGGCTTCCGCTAAAATACACGGACAAGTTTCGGATGCATAATTTGAGCATTTTGTGTAAACCATTCAAATGGGAACGCAGCCCCTTACACCTGTTTTTCAGATCAGTAAGAACTTTAAAAACTTTATAACTATATCATTATAATTTTATCATTTTGATCCGGGTTTTTCAATTGACCGGAGTAAGATGCCAGAAGAAAACCGGGAGTATTACCTCATCCGGATCGGTTAATTATACCCCCCCTCTTTTTTGTCGCGCGATCGGTTCTTCTTTAATCCCCTTCAGGAAATATCCCCAGATTTTTCTGAAACTCTTTCAGGATCTTAACGGATTCGTGCATCCTGCGGGCTTCTTCGTCACTGAAGGGTATGTTTAGTGTCTTCGAAACCCCTTCTTTACTCAGTATGCACGGCATGGACATCACTACGCCTGCCCACTCGCCGAAGCGCTTGTCCAGCATGTGCGCCACGGGAACAATGCCCCTTTGGACGTTTATAATATTGTCCACTATGTTTGAAACTGCCATGGCAACACCGTAAAATGTGGCGCCTTTGCCTGCGATTATCTCTGCACCGCCTTTTTTCGTATGCTCGTCTATGGCTTCCCGGTCTGCGCTTACGCCTATCTGCTCTTCATAAATATTCAAAGGGATCCCTGCGATGGTGACGTCGCTCCATATAGGCACCTGGCTGTCGCCATGCTCACCGAGGACATAGGCATTTACATCCGCCACATCCAGATTCAGGGCTTCGCTTATGAGATATCTGAAGCGCGCGGTATCCAGTGATGTGCCGCTGCCTATCACCCGTCCTCTGTGAAGTCCGGATTCCTTTAAAACTGCTGCGGTTATTATATCCACAGGATTTGACACAACTATAAATACAGGATTTTCCGCGTATTCCATCACGTTTTTGGTAATCCCGCGGCAAATGTCCACATTAACCTCTGCAAGCTGAAGGCGGGACTGACCCGGCTGTCTGCCGGTACCCGCCGTCAATATAACGAGACTTGCATCGGCGCACTCGCTGTAGTCCCCGTCCTTTATCCATACCTGACTGAAAAAACCGGTTCCGTGAGCGATATCCTTTGCCGCGCTTGCCGCTCTTTCTCTGTTTTTGTCGATGATGACTATCTCTCTTGCCTGGCGCCTCACCATAAGAGTGTATGCAATGGCCTGCCCCACGTTGCCGGCGCCTATGATCACGATCTTGCTATCTGTCATTTTACTTCTCCTTACAAGGTATTTTACTGAAATCTTTATAATTAGAAATATACCACGTTTTGAGCGGATTCTAAACAAAAATCGTAGATTATGAAATGTCGGAAAGACACACCCCCGTCCCCTGTCTTTACAAAAACGGACTAAGAATATTTAAGAAATTAAAGGCTGCTGTCAAGCCATAGCCACTTTCCCGCCGTCGATACGCAGTCCCATACCGTTAATATGACCGGACAGATCGCTTGCCAGGAAAACGGTGGCAGATGCAACCTCCGCAGGATCAGCATACTTACCGTCCGGGTACTGTGCGGCAAATGTTGCGAGGGCCTGTTCTCTGGTATAACCTTCTCCGAGCCACTGTTCTTCGATGCGTCTCATCATAGGTGTATCCACTGCTCCGGGGCAGATGGTATTTACGCGGATACCGTCTTTTGCAACTTCAAGAGCCACGCATTTTGACAGACCGCCTGCCGCGTGCTTTGAAGAAACGTAAGGCGCCATGCCGCCTGCCGCAACAAACTGGCCTTCGCTGGTTATGTTCACGATGGAACCGTGTCCCTGCTTTTTCATCTGGGGTATAGCATACTTCATTCCGTACATAACGCCAAATACGTTTATGTCATATACCTGCATGAAGTCTTCTTTTGTAAGCTCTTCGATAGGTTTGTAGCTGCCGTTGTCTCCGGAATTGTTTACCATGGCATCCAGTGAACCCCATTTTTCTATCGTGCTCTCCACAGCCGCTTTAACCTGTGCCTCATCGCTTACATCCACTACAAATGTGGCTGCATGATCCTCATCAAGACCAAGCTCTGATACGAGGGCATCCAGCTTTTCCTGTGAACGTGATGTTATGGCGACCCGGGCTCCTTCAGCTGCGAAAGCCTTAGTTACAGCCTTGCCTATTCCACCGGTAGATCCTGTGATAAAAACCACCTTGTCTTTTAAATTTGAATCCATTTTAGTCTCTCCTTTTACTGAATATATTTTTAGAAGCCTTGGCGTGATGAAAAATGCCTCAGGCCTCAAAGCCTCCGTCTACCTTTATGACCTGTCCGTCTATAAATGATGAATCGTCGCTCGCAAGGAAAAGCGCCACATTTGCGATATCCTCGGGCTGGCCTGCGCGCTTCATGGGGCATGCATCTATCATAAACTGCAGAGCTTCCACTCCGCCGATGGAATCCACCATAGCCGTATGGATCAGTCCCGGAGCGATAGCATTTACCCTGATCTCAGGACCGAGCTCCCATGCCATGGACTTGGAAAGTCCTGCCATGGCGTGTTTGGAGGAAACGTATGCCGCAAATCCGTGATGCGCTGCAAATGAAGCAACTGACGCCGTATTTACGATAACTCCCTTTCCTTTTTCTTTCATTATGGGAGCAACAAGCTGGGTAAGGTAAAGGGCAGCATTTACATTTACATTAAATACTTTTTCCCACTCCTCACGGGAAACCTCTGCGAGGGGAGCCATGCTAAGCATCCCTGCATTGTTTACAAGTATATCCACTGTTCCGTATTCTTCCATGGTCTTGTCAAGGAGTACTTTGCAGTCATCTGTGTTGGATGTGTCCACGATAACATATACCGCTTCGCCGCCTTCTGCCCTGATATCATCAACTACGGCCTTGGCCCTCTCTTCATTACGTCCGGTAACGACTACTTTTGCACCTTCCTGCGCAAATTTTTTGGCGATGGCTCTTCCCATGCCTGATGTGGATCCTGTTACTATTGCTACCCTGTCCTTTAATTTCATAAGACGCCTCCTTAAAAAATGATGTAAGTATTCTAACCATAAGGTAAGAATCATTTAAAGAACCAATTTACAACTTTTTTTTTGGAACCAGATTATATTTCTTACGGTAAATTATATTCGAGTCCCCTGTCCGCCTCACTCATCCAATGTTTCCATCTGCAAAAAATCCCTGAACTTAATATGCCTGACAGTACTTGTTGAATAATCTATATTATCATTACTGATCACTATCCTCTGATTAAGGTTATCGACCTTATTAAACACACCAAATTCCCTGTCAAAACATTGGGGTTTCCGGTCATTTTAATCTCAACAGGATACAATACACCGTTTTCTTCTATGTTTTTCTAAGAGTGTTTCTTTCTATCACCCGCATCGCTTCCTCAAGTATACCTTCCACGTCAGTGCCGTCTATATCCAGCCCCACGGCTTTTATAAGCTCCACATCCGCTATACCGTAAAAACTCTGCGCCAGCATTTTCACATATCCGAACCCGAATTCCTCAGGTGCAAATGTGCCGCCGGCAGTCATTACATAGAACAGTCTTTTAGCCTTGCACAGCGGCTCCGGCACACCCTCCAGGGTGTAACGGAAGGTAATGCCCGTCCCCTGTCTTAGTCCCCCTGTCTTTCTCTTTACTACATGCGATGATTATTATAGAATAAATAAAGATAATCGGTGTCATTCTTCTGTACCGGAGAACCATGGATTTAAGCAGACGGATTATTTATTTAAGCGGAGCGAAAGAACTTCTGATAAACAAAAGCGAGGATAATGATATGTCAGAGAAGAAAAAAATATGTTGAAAAAATTCCTTATGCTCCCTGCAGCAGTTTTCTGCGGGGTGGCAGTATTTACCGGGGCAGGCTCCGTGTATGCTTCTGAGTCTCCTTTTGACGATATACCTGAGGATGCCGCAAGCTACACGCTTGTATGGCCTGACGGGTCAGATGAAACATTTACAGACAGGCAGGAAGCTATAAATGCCTATGAAAATGAAAAGCTTCTGGGAACATATACCACGGATGAAGAAGGCCTGATCTCCTTAAACGGCTATGCCGGTGAGGGAAGCGTCAGGCTCTATGAGGCGGCGGTGCCGGAAGGCTACACTGCCGCTAAGCGAAGCACTGTTGCGGAGCTTTCCGACGGGAACATAACTGTCATAAACCAAAGAAATGTCACTCCACCTGATGATAAGAAGGATGGGGACCATGGTGATGACGATCCGGCTGAGGGCGATCCTTCCGGCAGCGGTCCGGCAGGGGGCAACGCTTCGGGCAATAGTCCGGATCAAATTCCCGGAGGAGCTCCCGGCACAGGGGACTCCGACCCCACCGCCATGTGGGCAGGGATAGCTGTGGCGGCGGGATTTACCGCGCTTGCCGCTGTCCTGATACGAAAGAAAAAGGCAGGGGTGCTGGCACTGTTCATAAGCGCAGGAGTTGTGGGTGTTGGCACATTTGCATATGCAGGAGCAAACGCCGATGCAGCCGAGAATGAGACGTCGACAGACAGGAAAGAAACCGGTGAGAGCGATAAATACACAAACACCTTTACTCTCCACAAAACCGATGAAAGCGGAGCTGCTGTAAAGGGCGCGGTTTTTGAGGTTTACGGAAATCCCACGGAGGTCACATGGGAACCGGCGCCTGATGTGCAGACCTCTGATATCGTCATTCTTTACACCAATGATGTACACTGCGGCATAGATACAAATGTGGGATACGCCGGGGTTGAGGCGTACAGAAAAGAAATGGAAGCGGCCGGTTACACCGTTATCATGGTGGACAGCGGTGACGCAGTACAGGGTGAGTCCATCGGAATACTTTCAAAGGGCGAATCCATTATGGATATAATGAACGCCCTTGATTACGATGTGGTGACTCCGGGAAACCATGAGTTTGACTACGGTATGGATCAGTTTTTCAGTCTGGTGGAAAAAGCGAAATTCCCCTATGTTTCCTGCAACTTTACAGACCTGCGAACAGGCGGACTTGTATTTGAACCCTATAAGATCATCGAGGCAGCAGGGCGTAAGATCGCGTTTGTCGGCGCAACTACCCCAAAAACCATAACAGAAAGCGCCCCTTACCGATTCGAAGATAAAGACGGCAATGTCATTTACGGTTTTAAAGAAGGAGCAGACGGACAGAATCTTTACAACGCCATACAAAGCGCAGTGGATTCTGCAAGGGCAGAGGGGGCAGACTACTGTGTACTCCTGAGCCATCTCGGGGTAAATGCAGCAGATGTGCCTTACACTTCGTCTGACGTGATCAATCATACCACCGGAATAGACGCAGTGCTTGACGGACATTCCCACACGGTCATTGAGATGGAAAAGGTGAAAAACGCCGCCGGACACGATGTGGTGCTTACCCAGGACGGGTATCAGATCCCTTATATCGCAAAGGTGACCATCGACAGGGCAGGCAATATAAAGTCTGAACTCATCTCAGACTATGATTAAGAAGGACAAAGACATTGCAGCCATTGTGGAACAGAAAAAAGAAGAATTCGAACAGATACTGAAGGAAGAGGTGGGAACTACTGACTTTGCGCTTCCTGCAAAGGATGAGTCAGGCGCCTGGCTTGTAAGAAACGGCGAGACAAATCTGGGGGATTTTTTTGCCGACGCATTCAGGCATGCGGCAGACGCTGAAATAGGGTTTGTAAACGGCGGTGGTTTACGTACTGACATTTCCGCAGGCACTGTTAGATACGGTGATCTGTTGAGTGTGACGCCCTTCGGCAATTTCATTTTTGCCAAAAATGTTACCGGACAGGAGCTTGCAGATGCCCTTGAGTTTTCTGTTTCCGCTTTTCCCAATTTCTTCGGCGGATTCCTGCAGGTGTCCGGCGTAACATTTGATGTGGATGTAAATGTAGAAAGCCCTGTGATAACCGACGAGGCAGGCAACTTTGTGCGTGTGGGCGACGGACCCCGCCGGGTGAGCAATATATTGGTAAACGGCGAGCCCCTCGACCTTGAGCGGGTTTATAAATGTGCATCCATAGACTTTATCATCGCAAACGAAGGAAACGGGTATACCATGTTTAAGGGCGATCTCGTGAAGATGGATGAAAATATCGTCGATGCCGATGCTGTCAAAGAATATCTCCTATCTTTAGGAGGCGTGATGCCGGATGATTACAGCGATCCGGAAGGACAGGGAAGGATAAATATGAAGGAGTAGATCATATTTATTCAGTCTTCTTTTTCGCCCTGAATACCAGTACTGTTACGAGTATCCCAAGCGCTGCTCCTGCCAGGGTTATCCAAAAGGGCAATAAATTCTTATCCCCTGTGCCGGCAGGATATGTATTATCGGGCGTGGATGATTCCGAAGCGCTTCCTGAAGGATCCGATGGTGTAACGATTGGCTCCTTTAGTCGGCTCATCAGTTGTTGGTGAAGTATCTTCCCACTGTGCGTACAGATGCACTGTGTATTTCGCTCTGATCTTTTCGTCAAGCTTATCCGCTTCAGAATCGTTGGCTACTCCTTCTTCCGGATAATGATCAGGCGTTTCTTCGACCTGGAGCGCGGCTAATTCTTCAAGGTCATTAATGTACTGCCCACGGGTACCAAGGTTCAATGCTCCGATAGCAGCATTATCACCATTTGCATACCATTCGCCGGAGCCGTCTGCACATCTTCCGTGGGAATCTTTTCAGGGTCAGCCGGTCTGCATTGCTCAAACCATGAAAGCGCCTGTTCAGGCCAGTGAGACTGGGAAATGGATGTCACAGCGTTCATTATGGTCGAAGCATGGAAGAAACTAAACTTAGCTATCCCCTGTTCCTTAGAAAGAGACCAAAAATATTCAGTGAGTCCATCACCTTTTACCTTGTTCGGATCATATCCTTCCTGATTCATATTTTTGCTGCCGCCCTCCAGTGTCCGCCGAACAACAGCCTTTTGTTCAATTGGATCATGCCAGCTCCAATCATATCCGCCGAAATAAAAAGAAGAGATTGCATCTCTTACATCAGACGTGGCATACTCATTTGAAGAATTAAAATAAGTAGTAGAATTAAATAAGTGTTCTTCTGTGCTTGTACCCGTGTAAAGAAGAGTGATAAGATCTTTCCGCGCAGCGACACTGTTACCTGAGCCGTCATATCCGATAACATACCAGCTTCGCTTTTGATCTTTTTGATATTTGGCAACACCGTATTTTATTATTTGCGCATTTTCCTGCCCGGCATTTTTAGCAAGCGCAGAAGCTCCCG
This sequence comes from uncultured Clostridia bacterium, assembly GCA_946626755.1. Classification (GTDB taxonomy): domain Bacteria; phylum Bacillota; class Clostridia; order Lachnospirales; family Lachnospiraceae; genus UBA4285. Next base: position 3,744 of record CAMOUW010000012.1, on the reverse strand, counting down.
TTGAAATCCCCGGATCCCCGGCATCAGCCAAAACAACGCCCGGAGAATTATAATTAATATGTGCTAAAGCTTCCTGCGTTTGCATGTGTATCTTCTGCCGGCTTTCTATTTCAATCCTCATAGTCTTCAAGAAAATACTCACTTTTCCCAAACAGTACCTTCATATAGTCGCTTCGGGAGAACAGCACTCTTGCAACCTCAATCACATCACCGTGAATCCTGTAAAATGCTATATACTCCTTAAATGTCATATAATACAGTCCGGTAAACTCCCCTATGTATGTAAGCTGACTACCTGTCTTTGGATACTTCTTCTTTTGTTCCATAAGCATTTTTTCCTTATGTTTCCGTCTCTTGATGAAATGTTTGTCCGGATCCTCATCCGAAAGCCAGCCTTTTTCTTCTCCGGACAGTAATCCTTTGTTAAGATAGCAATTGAACTTATAATACCTTTAACAGTACCTTTCCTCTTGCATAATAATAATGCAAGGTGCTAAAATACAAAATAAGCAATTTTCAAAGTCTTCTTCAGTATCAGGCATTTTTACCTTTGATCTGCCTAAGGCAAACCCGGGACTGAAGCAATACTCTTAAGGTGAGATATAGAGGAGGTTTTAATATGAAAAAGAAAGTTTTATTGTTTACGGCTCTGGCGGCAGTAACCCTTGCAGGTTGTTCCGGTACAACGCAAACACAACAACATACAGGCACTGAGCAGAACACATCCGTTCAGGAAAGTACGGGCAAAAACAGCGCCGCATCCTCTCAGGCGGGGGATGTATATGAAGAAGCGTTTGCGGAATGGAACAGTGATGCTCCGGCTTTAAACACACTGGTGGATTATGTAGAAAATGTTACAGATGAATCATCCGCGGATTTTATACCCGTTGAAAACCGTATAGCCGTTTTTGATATGGACGGAACACTTTACGGTGAGTTATTCCCAACTTATCTTGAGTATTATATGTTTGCGTGGAGAGCTCTGGCAGATCCCAAATATGAGGCAGATCCGGAGACGAAGGCCGTTGCCGAAGAAATAAAGGCGGGAGGACCTACTCACACATATGCTGAGGATATGGGTATCCGTCACGCTAATGCTGCCGCAAAGGCTTATTCCGGCATGACACTTACTGAATTCGCAGATTATACAACAGAAATATTGCTCAGAGATGTTGACGGGTTTACAGGCATGACATATGGCGAAGCATTTTATCAGCCTATGATCGAGGTAATAGAATATTTGCAGGATAATGAGTTTAGTGTTTATGTGGTAAGCGGAACTGATCGTTATATTTGCCGTACATTGTTAGAAGGAACTGTTGATATTCCCGCCGGGAATTTTATCGGAATGGATGTAGCGCTTGAAGCAAGCGGTCAGGGAGATACTGACAGTCTGGATTATACATTTGCCTCCGGCGACACTCTTGTCAGGACTGACAGGCTTCAGGTTAAAAATCTGAAGACCAATAAGGTCACAGCTATAGCCCGTGAGATAGGAAAACAACCGGTGCTTTCATTCGGGAACAGCAGCGGGGATACAGCGATGCATACTTATACCATAAGCAATAATCCCTACAAGAGTGCGGCATTTATGCTTATTGCAGACGATGATAAGAGGGATTACGGCCATCCTGAAAATGCTGCCAAGCTGCGTGAGAAATGGGAAGGGAACGGCTTTAATGTGATTTCCATGAAGGATGATTTCAAGACCATATATGGTGAAAATGTAGAAAAAACCGGAAAGTTCAGATGGACTGAGGAGCTTGCCAAATGAGTTGTATTTAAAAAGGCACAAGCCCTGTTGATAACTTTTTGATCACTAAAAAACCGACTCCTTTTACGGAGCCGGTTTTTTTAGATAGCAAATGCTCAGACAGTAATTACTCCTCTACTCCTCCTATCTGTTAACTTTTATTCTTCTTACGAAGTAAGCTGTTGCAGCCACACCTGCGGAAGCAGCAACTACCGTCCATACGGTAACATTTGAATTGTCGCCTGTCTTGGCTGCGGAAGATGCCTTTGCAACTGAACCTGTATTATTTACGGGAACCGCTTTCTTGACATAAGTACCTGAAGACTTACCAGAGTCTGTGGGTTTTACAGTAGAATCTTCGGGCTTAACAGTGGGATCCGTAGGCTGTGTAGGCTGCGTGGGTTCTGTGGGTTGTGTAGGCTGTGTGGTCTCCGTAGGAGTAGCTTTTCCTGAATCTACAAATGTTGCACTTACAGTTACATCGCTGTCAGGCATGATAAACATGTAGAGATTATCCTTTACCTTTTCAACTGCAACCTCTTTTCCGTCCTTATCAAGAACAGAAACGTTTTTAGTTGCGAAGCCTTCATCTGCTGAAACCGTAATACTTACAACATCGCCGGGAGCAGCATCCGTTTTATCCACTGTGACGGTACCATGCTCAGCAGCGGCTGCTTTGACGATATAAGATCCGCCGGAATTAACAAATTTTTCTTCTGATCATGGCGCAAACCTCCTTAATGCATAGTAAAACAACAATGCCACTTTTGCAAGAAAAATACAGAAGTTTTTGCCGCTTTTGCACTCTTAATTGAATGATCTTTGCCACTTTTGTTATATTCAGAACCGTCCCCCTGTCTCAATCCCATTCGTCCGTTAGCAAAAAATCACAAATATTCATGTGTATTATACCGTTTCGGCTCATATTCAGCTCATCCATTGTTAAAACATATTTGGGGTAATTATCTTTGATATTATCAAACGCTCCGAATTCTCTTTGCACGACATCTTCTGATGCAAACAAATAAGCAATCTGAAAATATTTAATATCATTACCCTTTCGTGCTATAAGATCTATCTCTTTTTTATCTGCACGTCCTACCGTAAGTTTGTATCCTCGCCTGAGCAGTTCAATGCAAACGATATTTTTAAGAACCTGATTGATATCCCTTTCGTTATTACCGTAAATAGCCTCCATGATCCCATGATCAACCACATAATATTTTTCATTTACTGACAATACTTTTTTGCCGATAACATCTTCACGTCTTAACTTGTAGATCAGGTATGCTTCATGACAAGCTTTAAGATAATTAAGAATCGTTTCCGTAGAAACTTTTCTTCCCTCATTTTTAAAATAATTAAATATACTGCGCGCACTGAAGGTCTGTCCGGTATTTGCAAAAATATACTGAATGATCCGTTCAAGAAGATCAACATCTCGGATATTATTTCTGCTGACGATATCCTTCAGAACTACAGAGTTGTATATATCTCTAAGGTACTGCATTGCCGGCTCCTTCTCATCACCCATATTGATAAGAAAAGGCATACCGCCGTAAATGATAAATCTTAAAAACTCATTTCTTATATCCGAACCAACCGAGGATTTCCCCATTCCTTCTAAGTATTCTTCAAATGATAAGGGATAAACCGTAAATTCGACATACCTTCCAGCGAGATAAGTTGCCAACTCACCTGACAAAAGCTTAGCATTAGAACCGGTGATATAAATGTCACAATCAAAATCCACACGCAATGAGTTGATGCACTTTTCCCAATCCTTCACTTCCTGTATCTCGTCAAAAAACAGATAAGCTTTATCCTTTATAGAGGAAAGATGCTTTGAAATCTCATTATACAATGAAAAATGGTAAATAGCAGGCCGAGAGTCCCGTTTGTACTCCAAGAGTCCCACTTTGTAAATGAGATTCTTGTTTTGTAAACGAGAATCCCGGATTTTCATCTGTACCTTGACATGATATAATGCG
>CAMOUW010000011.1 GCA_946626755.1 uncultured Clostridia bacterium | reverse complement strand
GTCAGTCAGTCAGTCAGTCAGTCAGTCAGTCAGTCAGTCAGTCAGTCAGTCAGTCGCTGAATCTGACATTTATTGTAGTGTCAATATATTAGTAATGCAGTATCTTTGTTTAAATGCAAAGGTGCTGCATTTTTTATTTTTCGATACAGGTTAAGGGATTTTTCTTATCTGTCATTTACAGTAAATGTGGAGTAATATTTAAAAATTCTTCTCCGAGTATGATGAAGTCGGAGATACCATATAAAAAAACAGAGTGTGGTAAAAAGCCTTCTCCTTGAGGATAAGGTGGCTGCCGAAGGCAGTCGGATGATGTGGAAAAACAGAAGATAATAAAAAACAATGTTTTATATGACAGAAAAAACAAGGAGGCAGTATTATGAAATTTAAAAAACGAATTCTGACTTCGATTCTTGCTATTTCCCTGACGGCAAGTGTAGGAATACCTGTTTCAGGACTTGTAATGGCACAGGATACCGTTAATGATGATAATTCAAAAACTGAAAATGAAATAGTGTTTACTGCGGACGGTGGAAATGAGGTCATTTCCATAAACAAGCCGGAGGAAGGAGAGAAAGAAGAGGAGAAGCCGGGCGAGCAAGAGGATCCGGAAAAGCCTTATCATGAAGATGACTATGGTTATGATCTGGAGTTGGATTCTAAGTTTGTTACTCTTGAGAGAGACTATGCCCAGAAGCTGACAGTTAAGGTAAAAAACAACACTAAGAAGCCGATGAATTATTATCTGAAGGCTGAAAATCCCAATGATGACATTTACCTTAATTTTGTACAGGAGGGCTCTGAAGATGCGCCTCTGACTATTGAACCGGGGGCGGAGAAGGAAATAGAGTTAAGCATATTCCTTCAAAATGCGTCTCAGAAAGAATACAGTATCCCAGTTGTTGCTATGGCGTCAAACGGTGATTCCGGAGCGGAATTTGAGCAGGTTTCACGACATACTGTTGATTTTAAATGTAATCATGGTAACGTAAGTTATAGCTTGGTGGCAGGGGAAATAGATGAAGAAACCCTGACGCAGACCTATTATGTGAGAAATAACGGAGATGATGTATCCGATCTGACCATATCAGTGGGTGAGGATGTAAGCAGATACCTGTCAGTAAGTCCGCTCATAGAGAATTATTATCTGGAGGAAGGGGGAGAGGTGTCTTTTACAGTAAAGCCTGATTTCTTTAATATGGATGAAGATGATATGGCTACGGTAACTGGAGCGATAATAGCTACAGGAGGTGCTGCTAAGCAGGAACTGGCTGCTACATTTAAGCTGCCTGATAATTATAATACTATAGAGGCTTGGAGGCTGGCTCTTTATCAGGATGATAATCCGTATTATATGATAGAAGAGGAATGCGAATTAGAGGATAAAGTTAGTGAAAATCTAAGTGAATTGGGCAACAATCCGGATGAATCAGAGTTGTATGAAGCTATAGGATTAAATACTGATAGCTACGATCTGAATAATCTGACAACAACTGCGACTTTTGAATACCAGGATGAAGGTAATAATAACCAAAATATTACACTGGAGACGGAGATAACTACTTTTGATGACGTAGGAGAGGAGCAGGATGATGTAATTGTTGATTGCAGAGAAGAAAAGAACTCATATGTAATTGAAACGTCTATTGTTATGTCACCGGAAGAATTTAATACATCGCTAATTGACTATATAGAAAATGTTGAAGAAAAATATAAGGATAACAGTAACATAAGAGAAAAACTGTCGGTTATAAAGAATGATATTAATAACAATAATGAGAAAACCAATCCCAAAAGAATAACATTTTCGACAACAATTTCAGATTCTAAAAAGAAAATACGAAAAAAAGAAGCAGATGATGCTTTATCAGCATTTGTAAAAGCAAATAAGTCGGCAAATAAAAAAGGATACGAGTATGCAATTGATGCATTTGGGGCTATACCTAAAATAGGAGATGCCAGGTATATATATGACGGTATACTTACTGCCTTTAATGTAAAAACCTTAACTGATCCCAATGCCAGTGAACATAAAAAAAATGCAGCCAGGGGAGGTATTTGTTTAACATTACTTGGCGTTATCATTGATTTTCATAAAAAATCTCCAATTTCTAAAGCTCTCAATCCATTGTCTCTTAGTTGGGGACCCGGATTAGAAATAATAAATAAGTTGTATAACATTGTTAATAATATGAGAGAAGGATTATATTCAGAGGACAGTCTGTATTATATGGCTAAACAATATGGTGAGCAGTGTACAAATGCAGGATCTGTAACAAACAACATTAAAATGGGTTTTGGAAATGGTATAAAAATAGATGACGAAAGTAACGATTCAGCTTTAGTTACTCAAACGAATTCAATGGTATCCCCCAAAAACTATAACAATAGCAATAGCAGTTCAAGTGAATCGTTTGAACCTATGCCCTCGAGTTCTTTTATTACATCAGCTACTAAGTATGACCATGATATGGCTCTATATTGTGCCAAACTGAGTGATGCAGCATACGATAATAAAGGGACAGGATTGGATAAGTTTAAGTTTGACCTTGTTAAGCATTGCAACAATGATGAAAAAGATGGGGGAGGAACTTTTTATCTTGCACATAAACACATAGAAATAGATGGAAAGGAAACAACGGTTCTTGTTATAGATTGCAGGGGAACGCAAACAACGCTTGAGAAGCTAGGCGATTGGTTAAGAGTGCCCAGTTTTCCATATTATGGAGATATTGTTAAAGAAAATGTAAAGTCTTTCAGTGAAAAAGTTCTTTCAGCGGTAGATGATTATATAAATACACATGTCAGAATTAAGAATGCTAAAAATTTAAAAATAATAGTTACAGGGCATAGTCTAGGTGGTGCTGCAGCTAATTTAATCGGGGCAGTAATAAACAAAAATGTAGGAAAAGATAAATGGTGGTCAGATAAGGTTACTAAAAATGATATCTATGTTTATACATTTGGTGCTATTAATGTTGTTTATAATGGAATAGCGCTTCAAGATATGCAAATTGCAATTTTAAAAGAGAAATCAAATATATCTAAAGGATTTGAAAATATACATAATATCTATAATGAAAAAGATTCATTTAATAGTTCAAGCACGCTGGTTTCTAGCTTAATAGGTGTTAGTTCTCCATATGCGAAATACGGGCATACGGACTTGATATATTTTAGGGAGAATAATGATTTGCTAATAGATTCAAGTTGGGAAAACCACGCTATGTATAATTATGTTCAAGCTGTAACCCTTAACAAAGAAAAACTTCAAAATAACAGTAATCATCAAAATAAAAAAATGTCTGGGAAAAAAGTTAAATCTATCCAAGTTGAAAAAGACTCTTATCGTTTGGCAGAAACAGATTCTGATCAAGTTGTTGAAAAAAAGGATACAGACAGTAGTATCAGTTATGTTTATGGCAACCATAGATATGTAGTAACAACGGGAAGGGTCAGCGGCATTGAAGGGGATTATACAGATACCGAAGTAACGGCGCAGGAATTTATTGTCAATGGGGAAAGTCTTGGAAGCAGGAGTACGGATGGATTGACCGAGTTATTTATTGTAAGTATGCTGACTGATTCATTTAAAATGAACGATTCAAATACTATAAAGAGAGTATTTAACACAAACCCGGGTTCTCATACGATAGCCACAGACACAGAATATAATATATACATTCCCGACAAAACTAAAATTGCGTATGTGGGATCTTTGGATTCCTTGGATGATATAAGAGCGTTACCTGATTTTGCTATATACCCTGAAAACATATCTGCCGATAAAGACGCATATGTGGGAGACAATAATCCGGTTTCAATTAAGATATATAACCGTGGTTCCAGCGGAGGCTGGACGGATGTGGATGTAACGGTAGACGGGCAAAATGTCTATCATGAGGACAATGTGTACATTGGTGCATTTTCATATGACACAGTAGAATTTGACTTCACTCCTACAAATGATTCTCATAACGTTTCTGTTACGTTGACCAACAAGACCGTTGATGTGGATGAACGTACGGGCGAAAACAATAAAGCAGAAAAGACTCTTAATTTCAAACGTTATGAGGTTCCTGAGATCACCGAGATCACTCCTGAAACCCTGACTCTTGCGGATACTGATGAAGGCGCATTTGTGAAATGCCAGATCAATAAGGATTCCACTGTTCAGAAAGTGGTTTTCAAAGTGGATAATGAAGTGTTGGCTGAAAATGAGTATGTAAGTGGCACCGGCGAGTCCTCTGCATTTGTACCGGCAGAGAAGCTGACCAAGGGTATACATAAGTTGACGGCAGAGGTTACGTACAAAGAAAACAAAACATCAGAAGCGGTAATCACGAAAACGGAAAATCTTGAGGTAAAGGTACGTGATACCATAGATTTTGAAATAAAGACAAATAATTATCCTTATTTCCGGCTTTTAAGACTTGGAAACGAGTATGAAGAAGATGAGTATTATGAGGGGGTTAATAGTGGGGAAAAACGATATTATGACGAGGATTCGTATGAGTTAAAAAGAACAGAAGATGAGGATAATGGTGTATATAAATGTAGCCTTTATCCCACCTCTGACGATGTGGATCTGAACAACGGAAAGTATTATCTCTTATGTGATTACGATAACGGACTTGAGTTGATCCCGGTATCAGAGCTTAAAGGAAAAACTCTTTCCATAGAAGGGGCTAAAAAGATAACAGTTGAGCGCACAGAAGATTTTAGTGACGTTTGCATAAGAAATGCGGAAAAGATAAATGGGATACCGTTATATTATGGTTATGACATAGACAATTATAACGAGGAAATACTTATAGGTGACGGTATCGACAGCATAGAACTTAGTACTTCATTTTATGTTTCGGGAGCATATGATTCACAAAAAGACGAATTGGACATGACAAAGGGAGACGGTGTGATACTCCTGAAAGATAACACAAAGACAATTACGCTTAGCAATTGCTCAGGCGACACAGAAAATGAAAGATTGTTGGCATATTCAGGAGAAGGTTATGATGAAATGTATTTCAGCAGTAATCATAATGACAACAATTATTCTTTGGTGTTCTCAGCTGATAAAAATAAACAGTTGCAGCAGTCAGATAAGGCGATTCTTTACTTCAGGGATGACGAGGCTATTTATGAGATGGATTTGAAGACCCTTTCTGAAGATAAAGCTGATCTGGCTGAGCTGAGGAATGATTATAATAGTATTAATTATGTGTATGATCCCGAAAGTATACAGATTATAAGCCGCACTATAAAACGTAAGTTGCCGGAAAATGTTTGGTCAAATGTTTCGTATAGTATAGATAAAGACAGCATAAAGACTGCTACCGGCGAATATACTGTAACCACAAAATACAGATCTAACGGAACTGTTCTAGAGGATGTACAGGATATAGTCGTATCCGGTACAGATGTGGACATTATTTTACCTGTGGCAGCGGAGAACATTACTACTGTAAGCGTAGAATATCCTGATTACTACACATCTGTTTATTTGGAGTGGTATGATGACAATTGGAGCTGGCATCACGAAAGAATTGAAGAAAGCGGCGATAAGGTTGTAGTGGATCCGGGAGAACATGAATATACTATTAGTGCATCAACTTATGATGACATGAGCGTTTCACTGAAAAGATCAGTTGATGTGGCAGAACATACAAATACTGAAATAAAAATAGGAGAAAATTTCGCTGCCAATGTACACATTTCTAATATAGATTCAAATAACACCAACATATTTGAAACAAAAAAGGGATCAGACGTAGAATTCTATTTATCAAACTTTAAGGATGAATACGGATCGGAACTGTATAATTATGATGATTATAACTGGTATTCGGATAATAACACAGAAGCAAAACTGATTCTGACGAGTGTAACCGATACTAACAAAAAATATGAGATTGGCTACAATTCGAACGTTTCATATATATCGGAATATGGAAAAAATCTTACCTTTAAACTTCCTGAAGAAATAGAGGGTGACTACAATTATAAAATAATGATGACAAGAGTAGTGCCGGATCCGCCCATTTCGCTGGAAGAAATTAAGCTTGATAAAAATGAGCTTACGATGGAACCAGATAGCGAAGATGAATTGACGGTGACATATGTTCCTGAAGATACTACTTGGAGCAAAGCTGTCTGGTGGGAGTCTTCGGATGATGAAATAGTCACCGTTGAGGACGGAAAGCTCAAGGCATTAAAAGAGGGTACAGCCACGATAACAGTGCGTTCAGATGAAGATTACTGGATAAGCGACAGTTGTGAAGTGACGGTTAAGCATACCCATGATATGCAGACTGTATTAGCAAAGGATCCCAAATGTACTGAAGACGGAAATATTGAATATTACATTTGCAGCAAATGTGAGAAATGGTACGAGGATAAGGAAGGCGCAAAAGAAATTACTGATAAAGCAAGTGTTGTTATACCCATGACCGGTCATGACCACGAGGAAAGTGTTACAAAAGAAGCCGGTTGTGTGGAAATAGGAATAAAAACATTTACCTGCAAAAATGATCCTACACATAACTATACTGAAGACATACCAGCAACAGGTCATGAATGGAATGATTGGCAGGTAATAAAAGAGGCAACCGAATTTGAAGAAGGTACCCGTACCAGAACATGTAAAAGGGATGCATCACATATAGAAACTGAAGTGATACCCAAACTTGAGCATGTGCACAATATGATATTTGTTAAGGCAGTTGAACCTACCTGTGATACTACAGGCATAAAAGCACATTATGTGTGTACGGGATGCCAACTGTTATTCGAGGATGAACAGGGGGATATGAAAATAGAGGATAAGAATTCTGTGGTCTTGACCGCAATAGGTCATGAATGGGGGGACTGGACAGTCAGCAAGGAACCCTCATGTACAGAAAAAGGATCTGAAGTACGCATATGCAAAAATGATAGTAATCACAGGGAGGAACAGGAAATACCTCCGAAGGGACACAGTCTTATAAAAACGGAGTCCAAAGCTCCTACCTGCGAAAAGGACGGAAATATAGAATACTATACATGTTCTGAGTGTGGTGAAATTTATAAAGATTCTGAAGGAACTCAGGTGATAAAAGAAACAGAAATAATTATCCCTGCAATAGGCCATAATTGGAGCGATTGGACAATGTCCTTGCCTGCAACATGTACTTCTTCCGGCGAGGAGATTAGAACATGTAATAATGGGGCGCCTCACAGCGAAACAAGAAATACCGAACCATTAGGTCATGCCTGGGGTGAATGGAAGGTTACTAAGGAAGCCACTGAAAATGAGAATGGAGAGCGCACAAGAGTCTGTGCAAATGACTTAAATCATATAGATATTGAGATCATACCAGAAACAGGAAGTCAAAATGAAGATTCCGGTAGTGAAGAGCAGAAACCTGAAGAGCAGAAACCGGAAGAACAGAAGCCGGAGGAGCAGAAACCGGAAGAACAGAAGCCGGAGGAGCAGAAACCAGAGGAACAGAAGCCGGAAGAGCAGAAGCGAGTGGATATTGATAATAAAGATAATGACAGTGAGAAAGAAATTACGAATTCAAAAGTAAAGACAATAACAAATGCAGATGAGCCAGTTATGTCAGATGATACAAGTGTGGAAAAATATTCAAGAGAAGATAATAAGGTGATTGAGTATAAAGCTGAAGCAGTACATACAGGAGATAAAAACAATCTCGGATGGATAATAGCATTGTCACTTTCCGCAGTAGGAATTATGGCAGCATTGATAGTTTTTTTAAACAATCGTAAAAAACATAAGGGATAACAACTAGTTATTAAGAGAGTATGAAACTTTTTGTGTAAATAATTATAACCTAAAGGTCTTCTTTGATAGAATAATTAATCATAAGGAGGCCTTTATTAGTGGCAAATGCGATTAATTGCAAAGTAAATTATTCTATACATATTTATTGATAGAAAATTCAAAATGGTGTAAAATCAAAGTGTACTTTGGATTTACACCGTTTTGGAGGCTTTTATGAAGTATCGTCATCGAGAGTTAGAGAGAAAATTTACAGAAGCAAGTCGTTTTTTTAAGGCAGTTCTTGTTACGGGCGCACGCCAGGTGGGAAAATCCACTATGTTAAAACATCTTGCAGAAAACGAAAACCGAACCATAGTGACAATGGATAATGATATGGATCGCGAATTGGCAAAAAATGATCCTGAACTGTTTTTTCAAACCTATAAAACGCCGATCCTGATAGATGAAATACAAAAGGCGCCCGAACTTCTGGAACATATAAAGATTATGTGTGATGAAAGTGATGAAAGAGGAAGATTTTGGCTTACAGGATCCCAGCGAAAGAAACTGATGGAAAGGGCTAGCGATACTCTTGCCGGAAGGCTGGGGATTTTGAGGCTATTTGGTCTTTCCCAAAGGGAAAAAGCAGGATTGTTGAATCCGGTTCCATTAGATTTTTCTATGAGATCATTATTAGAGAGACAAAATGACATGCCTAAAAATGACATAATTGAAGTGTTCCGGCATATATGGGAAGGTGGTTTTGCGGATGTTCAGACGGCATCAAATGAAATGGCACAGGTTTATTATCAGTCATACATAGACAATTATTTGATCGCAGATGCAGTAAATGATGAAGGGATATCTGATGTGACCGGATTTCGACGTTTTATTCGCGCATGCGCTGCATTGACAGGGAATATTTTAAATTATAGAACACTTGGTGAAGCAGCCGGAGTTTCAGATGTTACTGCAAAAAGGTGGCTTGGTATTTTACAGGACATGGACGTTGTTTTTTTGTTAGAACCATATTCTAATAATGAATTACAACGTCTGATAAAATCACCTAAACTATATTTTTGTGATACAGGCTTATGTGCATATCTTACACGCTGGCTTACCCCTGATTCTCTCAGGGCGGGAGCAGCGGGAGGCCACTTTTTTGAAAACTATGTTGTAATGGAATTGGTAAAAAATTATACATATGCCGAGGATTCAGCGCTTATAAGCTATTACAGGGATGACAAGGCAAAAGAGATTGACGTGTTCATTGAAGAAAATGGCAGGATTCATCCGCTGGAGATTAAAAAAAGTGCAAATCCTGAGAAAAAGGAGATAAAAAAATTTGACATTATAGAAAAAACGTCTCTTGAAAAAGGATACGGCGGGATAATCTGTATGAGTGATCGGCCGTTTCCTATAGACGCGATGAATTCGCTGATCCCGAGCAATATTATATAATCCCAAACAGGGTGGAGGATGACATCCCCCTGTTTTTTGTGTTATAATACCAAATTATACTAACTGCCCGGGATGTTTAAAAAGAAAAAGGCCGGTTTTTTGCATCGGACGTATTTCTTAGTTAAGAAGATTGCCGGCCGGAAGTGAGGGCGCAGAATCAGGCTTAAAAGCCTGTGGGAGAATAATTTATGAAAAATACAGTTTTGACATTAACAGAACAAAAGCGTACAGGCGAAAAGATAACCATGCTTACGGCTTATGACTACACTACGGCCAAGATCATGGACGAATGCGGGATAAATACCATTCTCGTAGGAGATTCTCTGGGGATGGTGATGCTGGGATACGACACCACACTTCCCGTGACCATGGATGATATGGTACATCACACGGCTGCAGTTTCCCGAGGGGCAAAGGATGCATTTGTTGTGGCAGATATGCCGTTCATGTCTTATCAGGTGAGTGTAAGCGAAGCAGTGGCCAATGCCGGGCGTCTTGTAAAAGAAGGTGGTGCCAATGCGGTTAAACTGGAAGGAGGCGCATCTGTCTGCGAGCAGATCAGAGCCATCGTAGATGCATCTATTCCGGTTGTGGCGCATTTGGGACTTACGCCGCAGTCTGTAAATGCCTTCGGAGGCTTCAAGGTACAGGGTAAAAATGTGGATAGTGCATACAGGATACTTGAGGATGCCTTTAAGATACAGGAGGCCGGGGCATTTATGCTGGTGCTGGAAGGTATTCCCGCGAAGCTGGCAAAGATCATAACTGAAAGGCTTGAGATCCCCACCATCGGTATCGGTGCCGGTAAAGACTGTGACGGTCAGGTGCTGGTGTATCAGGATATGCTTGGGATGACCACGGGTCACACGGCCAAATTTGTAAAAAAATTTGCCGAAGCCGGTGAGGTCATGAGAAAAGGGATAAATGATTACATAAATGAAACAAGGTCGGGAGAGTTTCCTGCGATCGAGCATACATACGCCGTAGATGAGAGTGTTATTGAAGAAGTGGAGGCTCATGCGCCTGCGCATGACACTGAAGAGTAATATTATTTTACATATGGTCACATCATCTGCAGGTAGAGAGGTCATCACAATTACAACAACATTAGGAGAAAATACATGATTATAGTTAAGACAATAAAAGAAGTAAGAGAAAAGGTAAAAGAGTGGCGCGATGCCGGGCTTTCTGTGGGACTTGTTCCAACTATGGGATATTTGCATGAAGGACATGCATCCCTTATAAAAACATCGTCATCTGCAAATGACAGGACGGTTGTATCTGTTTTTGTAAATCCCATACAGTTCGGACCCGGAGAAGATCTGGAAAGTTACCCGAGAGATATAGAGCATGACTCTGAAATCGCACAGACAGCAGGAGCAGATCTGATATTTAACCCTGAGCCGGAGGAAATGTATTTGGACAATTTTTCTACATTTGTAGATATGACGGGACTTACGGAAGAGCTTTGCGGACTCAGCCGACCCGGTCATTTCCGCGGTGTGTGTACGGTTGTGACAAAGCTTTTCAACATAGTAAAGCCCGACAGAGCATATTTCGGTAAAAAAGATGCCCAGCAGCTGGCAGTCATCAGACACATGGTTCAGGATCTGAACGTGGATATAGAAGTAGTGGGATGCCCCATAGTCCGTGAAGAGGACGGACTGGCGAAAAGCTCGCGTAATACCTATCTAAGCCACGAAGAAAGAAAAGCGGCCGTAGTTCTTTCCAAAAGTATAAATGCAGGTAAAGAACTGGTTAAAAGCGGAGAGAAGGATGCGGGCATAATACTTGCGAAAATGCAGGAAATTATAGAAGCAGAGCCTCTGGCTAAGATAGATTACATAAAAATGGTAGATGCAGATACCATAAAACAGACAAAAACCATAGAAGCACCGGCTATTTGTGCCATGGCAGTATACATAGGTAAAACGAGACTTATAGACAACTTCTTTACTGAAGATGCATGATTTGGTATAAGCGTGATAAAAACAGGCAAAAGAGGTTTTTGAAAATGATTTCATTTTTTTTATATTAAGGAGGCAACGGTAAAGTGCACTTATCAATGTTAAAGAGTAAGATCCACAGAGCGACTATAACACAGGCTGAGTTAAATTATGTGGGCAGTATAACCATAGACAGGGAACTTATGGAGGCAGCCGAGCTTTTCGAATATGAGCAGGTACATATTGTAAATGTGAACAGTGGCAGCAGGATAGAGACATACGTTATTGCCGGTGAGCCGGGAAGCGGTGTTATATGCCTGAACGGTGCGGCAGCCCGCTCAGGTCAGACAGGAGATCCGGTGATCATCATGGCATATGCTGATATGACGCCGGAGGAGGCTGCTGAGATAAGACCTAAGGTGGTGTTTGTAGACGGAGAAAACAAAATCTCCCGGATAACTCATTATGAGAAACACGGCGAACTTAAACACTGATACGGCATTTATTTCCTGAAAGATAAGAAATGCCGGTTATTCAAAAAGCTGATCATCAGCTTTTTTTATTTTGTGACGTATTTTTATAGAAACTTCATTTCATATACACAAATCAAACACAAACAGACTTTACAAATGCATGTAATCAATATATAATCACTTCGTAACATATCTGTAACATTTACATATCGGTTTTAACAGATATATAATATTTACACACGAAAGGATGATTTTTATTATGCATACCACCAAAAAGGCTGCCATAACAGCCCTGAGTATATTCTTAGGTATTAGCGCGGCAGTACCTGTAGCGGGTGCGGAAAAATTCGGAGAGATCAATGATACTATTGTGGCAGATAATGTTGTCACGGATATAAAGGTTGAGTACAGCGAGGGTATAAAGGCTGCCAAGGCAGAAGAAAAAGGCACCAACAAAGCTATCGCTATCTCAGAGCTTACGGTTTATCAGGAAAAGGGTTCGGATAAGACTTCAGGAAAGATGTTTGAAAAGAACATTGCAGAGGTTGTATCCAGTGAAGACGGCTGGACACAGATAAAGTCCGGCGATCTTACAGGATGGGTAGAGACGAAGAACCTGTGCCTCGGAGAAGAAGCAAAGGCAGTTATCTTCAGCAACGAGGTAGAGGCTGAGGTGAAAAATGATGCACAGGTCTACAAGACTAATGCAGAGGTTCCCGAAGACACCGTAAAGCAGGGTGAAAAATATAAGGTTTCTGACGTGGGTGAGTACATAACCATTCAGAAAAATGATGAGTCCTATTTCATTAAAGAAGAGGATGTAAAAGTAGATTACAAGCTTTCAGAGGGCAAGACAGACGCCAAGATAGAAGAAGAGCGTATCGCAGCTGAAAAGAAGGCTGAAGAAGAGCGTAAGAGAAAAGAAGAAGAAGCCCGTATAGCAGCTGAAAAGAAAGCGGAAGAAGAGCGTATAGCTGCTGAGCAGGCTGCTGCAGCGGCAGTAGTTTCATACAATGTGGATACTACAGGCTGGTCTACAGGTGTAGCTTCAGCTTACGGCGGATATGGAGATGACCAGATACAGAGCAACTTCGTTTCTGCTACAGGCGAGGCAGTTACCGAGTCATCTATGGGCGTTGCCATCCCTATGGCATGGGGCAGGAGCGACCTGTACGGACACAAGGTGCTTATTTCCTACGGCGGAAAGACAGTTACTGCAGTTATAAATGACTGTGGCGGCATGGGCAACGGCTCCCGTGTCCTGGATCTTCAGCCCGGTGTATTTAAAGCCTTTGGTGCAGACAACTGTAATGCATGGGGCTTAAGAACCGTAAGTTACAAGATTCTTTGATATATAATACCTGTACTTTTAAATACTATTTAAAAAACGGTCGGAATGCACAAATAATTTCAGGGCTTGCCCGTTGCCCGTTACTTAGGCGGCGTATTGTGCCGCCTTATGTAACGCAGGCAAACGGGCCGGAGCGAAAGCGTCCCTGAAATATTGTGCATTTTGACCGTATAATATGAGACATCTTAAACCTGAAGTTAATATAATAAAAAAACACCGGTTATGAACTGTCCCCGGCAGCAGGGAGCAGATAGATAACCGGTGTTTTCATATATTATATTCATTCTTTGCTCTCATAGTCCTCGCGTTCCTGTCTCTTTTTCATAACAGATCGTACTATCCAGAGCATAATCCAGATAAGAACCGGGACTATAATATCAGCAGCGATAAGTCCGTTAAACAGACCGCGTGTATTATCATCCACGGTAAATGCCACCACAAGAGTGGCAACTATAAGTGCGCCCCAGGCGCAAAGACCAATTATTGCAAGTATCTGTCTTATTTTCATGATCAATTCCTTTGATTATATTGCAATTGTTCTTTTGGAACCGTTTTTATAATGATGTTATGGCCTTGACCGGGTTATATCATTTTTTCTAAAATAAAAAAATTCAAAAACGGAACCCGGTGACATATTATATCATATTATCATAAACTTGTCTTTTTACAAAGAGCCGGGACCGGTATGTCTGTGTTTATTATCTTTTGAGTCCATTTCTTTAGATAATTCCTTTTCGTACTTCTTACAATCATCAAGAAACTTTTTACTGTCAATGGCATCACGAAGATCCGCCATTTTACGATATTTATTCATGATGCCTGTATAGAACCGGTTTCCGGGGATGATCGGACTGTCAGGGAAACGAGATGTCATCAGACCGAGTTCATACAAAGCATATTCATAATTATTATAAACATCCGCACATGTATAGTTGATCCTTGAATTATTTTGTGTTTTTTTATACCGGGGGGACAGTATAGCAAACCATAGCTTAAAATCTTTTGTTTTAATACGTTTTTCCGGAAATAAAGAAATAAGAGCGTTACGTTCCGAGATCACTATGATATTTCCAAAACAGTCAGAGGCTACAGGTAAGAAAAAGTCTTTGGATACCTGTTCTTCTTTTTTGAGCAGCTCCCTGTATATTTCGTATATACTGTGTTTATCTGCAAACGCCACATGATCATAAGTTTCGTTGAAATTGTTATCCATTGCAAAAGCTTCTAAACGGGATATAGTTTTGTTGCGCGATACTTTTTTGTTTCCCTTTGCGGTGCTTGCTGAAGTGTTATAAAAATATTCCTTAACTTTGTGATGAACAGCAACTTCGGCTATAAGATCTGTCACTATCACGGGAAGATCATCATCCAGTAATGATACATTTTTCATGACCTGAGTTTTTGTCGGGAGATTATAACCGGCGTCTTTTTCCCCTTTCAGAGCCTTTAACACAAGAGGGAGCAGACCGCTAAGAGATGATATACATCCTTTCCGGCGCCGGAGAGAATATTCCGGTTTTAATTGTCCCAATATGATATCAGTGATATTTTCAAGTTCTTCTTCTAATTCTTTTGATGCTCGTGGTGTGATCGTTTTTTTATTTGGTCCGGTATATTTTACAGCCACTTTATAAAGCTTATTATTTTTTTTGAGATTTTCCAGTAAAAAAACTAAAAAATCCAATAAACCTTTTTGCTTTTCTTTTTCCGGAAGTTCGAAAAAAACATTCACACGCTGCATAAGCTTTTTGTAAAAAAACTTGGTTTTTTTATCGTCTACCGGATATCTGTTTTTAGAATGATCAAATTTCGGTATTTCAGATCTGAATTCTTCATATATTTCTGATCTTTCCAGTTTTTCCAGGTAATCGTTCCGTATGCCGGATACGGCGCGCCCGGGTTCAAATGCTCCCATATTATTCCCCTCCTATCTTTTCGTTGATTATATCTTCGGCCTGTTTAAGAAGGGTGTAAATGTAGACACATTTATCGCTGTCTGAAAGGATATTAAGATCATGTTCTGAAATAAACCGTTCAATAGCGTAATCTGTTTTTTTATACATATCCTCATATCCGTATTTTTGTTGAAGAGAAATGTCATCGCTGTGGTGCTTTCTGAAATCCTTAGTTTTCTGTGCGTTCAGATAAAAGCGGAAAAGTTCGCAAGATTTAATAAACAGATCAGAATCTTTAAAGCTTTTTTGTATTTTTAAAAGTGCATCTGCCGGCCAGGGTGGTTCCTCGTAAAGATCATCATCAATGATAACATGGTGCGGATATTCATCATCTTCCAAAACCTCTTCCCAATCAAGATCGAGATTATTCTTTTTTTTCGGAAATTGTTTCTGTAATTCCTTAAATGCCTTTTCTTCATCCTCTAAATAAGGGATTCTCTCTTTCAGTAATTTAAAATGCTCAGTGTCTGTCTTTTCGTATTTTGAAATATCTGTCTTCAAAGGAATATGTCCGTTTGTCAGAATGAAATAATAGGCATTTATTTTGTCAAACAGATTATCTTGAAATGTGCAAAAGTTCAGTATAGCTGAAATGATATCTTCATAAAATCCGCTATGAAAAGACACTAGAGACTCTGAGAAATCATGATCGATAAATCCGTAATGATCATAATCTAAATAGAAAGTGTCATTATACACATCTTCCAGAGTTTTCAGCGCATCGGAAATGTCACCCAACACAGGATTTCCGGGATTTTCAATAAGGGCTATGCGGATCGTGCAGTAAAGCAGATTTGTAAAAAAAATATCCTCCTGCTTATATGTTTTCTTTGAGGTCTCTATATATTCCTTTTTTTGTGTTTCGTATTTTTTTATTAATTCTTTTGTTTTTTCTTTATCAACGTTACTGAATAAATCTATAACTCCTTTTGTGCTCAATACAGATAGTTTGTTGTCTTCCTCAAATCTGTATTCCCTGATATATCCCATAAGTTCTTCGATAAATTTTCTGGTTTTCGTTTCGCTGTAATTGCCTTTATCAGTAGTGATGTATTTTTTTATCGATATACCGTGACCGAATATAAGCCGGCGGAGTTTTACCAGTTCCTCATCAAATTTGTCACGGTAAAAATCTTCTTTTCTTTTTTGTTCTTCCTTTTTTCCGGTATACATTATTTCTTCCTTTCCTGTATATACTGATTGACCAGTTGACTAGGGATTCCACGGACCGGTGATTAGTATCACTTTTGGGAATGGTTTATGTGAAATGATCCTCATTTACACTGATAGTGAAAATTTTTTTTCTTAAGGTTATTTTAGTTGATAACATATAAAAAGTCAAATAGTTCGTAAAATATGCGAAGAAAACAAAAAAGAGATTTACCGGCTTACGGAAGATGACTATACTGTTATCATACCCGTGAGACGGATCGGGGCAAACATCAAGAAACGGAGGTGGTGATAATGAAAAGAACAGCAAAAGAACTGACCGAATATTTAAGCGGTACGAAACTCGATGACAAGTATCTTTTAGAAGTGACCGGGGTTTTTTATGATCTGACCATAGAAGAGTTCTATCAGGGGAAAGATCATGATGTATTTGTCAACTACTTATATGATCATGTGACCGGGGGCAACGGCAAAGAGAAGCCGACTAAAGAAGACTTCAAAAAAATGAGGATAGGCGATGTGCTGGTAATGGAGTCAGAGGATATTTCAAGTGAACTGCTCAAAGAACCCCGGGATTTCCTTTTATTACTATTTCACGGAATAAAGCCTGCCTGAAAAAAAGATCAGCTAAGGAAAAGGAGAAAAAAGTGAAAAATAATAAAAAAAAGAATATGGATGAATTGCTGCAGGAATTTAACTGCGTTAAAAATCCTGTTCTCAAAGAGTACATAATGCTGCATTATGAGGTGTTTTTCGACGAGTTCAAAAAACTGACGAAAAAATACCTGGGTAAGGATTTTGCAAAAACTTATGATAAATATATATCTACTATATATGAGTCTTATGATGAAGAAGAAAAAAAGAAATGGACATACATAAAAGATATCATTCTGAAAGTGTATAAGGATGATAACTACAGATTATTTAAGCCTGTATTGATGTCGGTCTTCATTTATCCCATGAAGATATTGATGTTGAGCCGTTTAAAAACCAAAACACCTGTGGAGCCGTGTTTTCGTTTCTCACCGGCTCGTAAAACCGGTGCAGATCACGGAGCGGAAGCTTCCGATGATTTTTGGATATCAGACGATCTTTACGGAGATCTGCCATTCAGATAATGGTTGCAGCAGGCAGACAGATAAGATTATAACAATATATATCCTGCACGAGGAGGAGACATTATGAATAAAGATGCTTTTCGTATATTAGCAAAAGATATAACACAGTCAAATAACACCCATGTTACAAAAATAAACAACAACGACCTTATTATAGGACCCAGCGGTGCCGGAAAGACCAGAGGATATGTAATCCCCAATATCCTTCAGGCAAACGAAAGCATGGTGATCGCAGACACTAAAGGTGATCTGGCAGATACATTTACTCCCTATTTAAAAGAAAAGGGATATAAAGTTCTGGTTATGGACTTTAAAGATACCATGAGATCCTGCGGATTCAACCCTCTTGATAATATAAAATACAATCCGGCAACTGACAGTTATAACGAGCAGGATATCCTCAGGCTGGTAAAAAGCATTGCTCCTAATCTGACTGATAATGACCGTTACTGGGATGAGTCGGGCAGAACTCTCCTTGCCGCCCTGATAGGATATGTTTTGGAAAATGTAGAGAAGGAAGACAGAAATCTGGTTTCAGTCCAGAAGTTATTTTCCCATTGGAACAAAGATAATGCTGAGAAATTATTTGCCGAAGCAGAAAGAAGAAATCCGGACAGCTTTGCCGTGTCAAAATATCATATTATCAAAAAAAATTTCGGTGCAGAAAAAACAAATGCCTGTATTGAAACATTTGCCGCCCAGGCACTGGATATTTTTTCATTTGCCGGGACTAAAAGAATGAGTACCAACAAAGATAAAATAGATATTAAAGCCATAGGCCGGGAGAAAACAGCACTTTTTCTGAATATCAGCGACGTAGACCGTTCTATGGATAAGTTGGTAAATATTTTTTATACCCAGGCACTTCAGATGCTTTTCGAGGAGGCGGAAAGTCATGAAGGCTGCAGCCTGCCTGTACCGGTGAGATTTATCCTGGATGATTTTGCTACAAACGCACGTATTCCGGATTTCGACAATATTATATCCGTCATCCGCTCAAGAGAAATATCTGTAAGCATAATCCTGCAGAGTATCAGTCAGCTTGACAGTATATATAAAGACGGCAGATCAAGAACCATAATCAATAACTGTGATACAATGCTTTATCTTGGCGGACAGGATAATACTACTATAAGTCTGATCGCCCAAAAAGCAAATCGTACCACCGACACTATCCAGAACATGGAACTGTCTGAGGCCTATCTCTTTATACGCGGACATAAACCGCAAAAGGCGGAAAGATATGATGTGTCTTACCATCCGGAATATGAGAGGGCACTGGCGCTAAAAGAAGTGATTGAAGCAGAAATGGTATAAAATGCTTTACGGTATGAATTATGTGATAAGTTTAGATGCGCTTCGACAAAATTTGGGTGCGCTTCGCCACTCAGCTTCGCCGGGTGGAAGAAGGGTACCCTTGTGATAAAACAAAAACGAAAAAGGAGAAAAAATCTATGAGTACACATATCATCGAAGAAACATCAAGAGGCCTTCAGGCCATATCAATTGAAGACCATATGTATAATGACAGGAAAATATTTATGTGCGAACCTGTCACATCCCAAAGCTCAGCAGATATTATTAAACAACTCATGTATCTGGATCAACATGATCCGGGCAGGGAGATAGAGATCTATATCTCCAGCCCCGGAGGTGAGGTGACTGCCGGACTGGTAATATGCGACTTTATAAATCAGATGAAGTCCCCGGTCACTACTATCTGCATAGGTATGGCTGCGAGTATGGGCGCCATAATCTTTATGCACGGCACGAAGCGCAAGATGCTGCCTCATTCCCAGATACTGATCCACGATCCGTCATTTGGTTCCATGGATATGGGCGGACAGAAGCCTATGCAGCTTATGGAACAGGTAAATGATCTGATGAAGGTACGAAAAACCCTTGGAAAGATCATCGCAAAGCAGACCGGCATGACCCTCCAGAGTGTATATGCCAAGACTAAAAAAGACAGTGTTTTCAGTGCTGAAGAGGCGGTGGAGTCAGGCATCGCAACGGAGATCATATAATACAGAATGATTAGAAGCTACGGAAATAGTTTGTAAATACAGTTTAACTATTGTAAAATGACATCAGAGAATTTTCAGGAAAAAAACTCTGATGTTTTTATTTTTTAAATTATTACAGCAAAAAGACTGATATTATGAAATTACAAGAAGCTGAAATGCTCCTGGCGGGAAAGTATCTGCTTTCCTGTCTTATGGGAGCCATAGACAGAGGTATGGGCTCAAAATACGGGCCGGGATGGTTTGAAGTATTTATAGCCCGTGAAAAAGAGGAAAAGATTCCGATCATAACAGATGAGAAATGTCTTGAGGATCTTGATATTCAGGCCTGCCTGAAGTTTTTTAAATTCCGTTCAGAGTACCGGGATGTGGTGCTGTCACATTTTGGGTTTTATGATCTGGGTACGGAAGCAGAGAACAGGGAGTGGAGAAACACATTTACACAGGCAGTCACCCGTTTGATAGATAATTACAGGAATAAATATATGCATCTCCGTGCAGGAGAGGCAGAAGGTGAATGGAGCACTGATCTTGGGGACGGCAGTTACGGGGTGCCGGAGGCTATCAGAGATATGAAGGAGGTATCCAAGTATTTTCTGATAGTCCGTGACAGCTCCGGAGTGCCTTATTATGACCGTATATGTGAGTGCGAAAGCCGTTATGCAGATGATAAATTAAGGCAAATGTACAGTGTCAGCGAAGAACTGCCATCTAAAGGATTTAAAGGATGTAGCGTTGATGATTTTATACGGGCCTGCAATGAACTGAATATCCCGGTGGAGCAGGGGGATGACGGTGAGTTTTATTATTTCAGTAGCGACCACAACGGGGATTTGCAAGAGATAAAAAAGCAAACGTCACGAAACCGCAACATCAGTTCTGAAAAGCACAGAAAAAGTGCACTGATAACAGGGTTTGCAGTTGGCGGGGCAGCGCTTGCAGCAGGGCTGGTCATAGCAGCATTTGCAGGTAAGGGAAATGGCGCGCGTATTACAGGGGTAAGTGTGGAAGAGTTTCAGCCCGGGGCGTTTGCAGCGGGGGATATAGACCCGGAGGCTGCAAAACGGCTTTTGAGTGAACTTAAGGATATTGCGGGGAAGACGGATCTTGAGGATTTTAAGCAGTTTTACACTGCAAAATACAGGGACGACGGGGCTCTGGATGATTATATAGAAAATGACAGGAGGTGGCTTGCGGGAGTGGGAGAGAGTTTCCTTTTTGTGCCTGTTGTGAAGGATGAAAATACACTGGGAGTGTCGGCAGTGTTTTATAAAGGACAGGTTTCCGGAAACTCCGGTTTGATAAAAAGCAGATCCCGTCTTTTCACATTTGCAGAAGAAGACGGTGAACTAAAAGTGGCGCTTGAAAAGATCGCCGCTATAAGTAAGTATACCGGGGATTATCCGGAAGGGTACAACTCTGCGGTGGCTGAAAGCAGAAATACGTATCTTGCTGATGAAGCTGACTATTCATTTAAGGATGAAACGGCGGTCATTCCGGGCCAGGAAACGGAAGAGTGCGTTCTCGCATGGGCCGAGCCGGACGGATCTGTATCGCTGCTGATACGCCTCACGAACGGTACTTCAGAGGCGGTTAAGCACAACAGTATCTATGTAAATGTAATGACAGGCGAGGGTAAAATAGCCGGAGACAGTGATAATTACGAAAATGCAGCGTCAGAAATGGAAAAAACAGCAGGTACGAAGGGCGCTTATATGAATACTTTGCTTTACGACGGTGATGTAGACATGAGACGTAACGGGACCCCTTGTGTCCTTGAACCGGGAACCGGCGTGAATTATATCGTAAATATAAAAAAAGACTCCCTGACAGAGGGAGCAGCGGTTTGCGAGTGGGGGAATCTGAGGGTGGAGGTCAGTGATAAAACGGTATGACTAAACCTGTTACATCTCCGGCTCCCAAGAAGGCGTATCCGGATCATGGCAGATGACTTCCGGGACTTTATACTGCAGAAGAGTTTCGATATCTACTGACAGAACAGCAGAAAGGAATCCCAGCTCGATATCAGTTACGAAACGGTGTCCGGACTCGATCCTCTGGACGCCGTTTTTTTCAATGTCCAGACCGGCAGACTGCAGGCGGTCGGCAAGTTCCCGCTGGGAAATGCCCATAGCTTTTCGCAGGTGCGCCACATTGGAGCCGCATATGTTGTTTTTCCCGTCAGGGGCTTTATTTATAAACATAATCCATCCTCTTTAAAAATTGGCATTTTTCAACTTCCCGGAATATTCAAACGTCATGTATCTTTTGTTTGCGTATTATACGACATGACTTACTAAGTGTCAAAGTTTAATGATTTTAGGATCGCAGTGAACCACAAATTGGATGACTGAAAAAACAACGTCAAAGAGCATTTTACATTTTAGTTAAAGTTTATGCATGAACATGCTGAAATACTGTATAATAGTATAATACCAAGGTCAAAACCGAAAATTCTTTTGTTCCTTAGGTCATAACATAAAAACAGTGTGCTTCACCGGAGAATAAATATGTCAGTTGCAGAAAAGATCAGGGAGAGAAGAAAACTTATCACAGATATGCTCATCCGGGCTCCGGAAAACAGAGTGTATGGTGCAGATATCAGGAAAGCAATAATGAAAAGCTCCGGGAAGGATATTTCCAAAGCAACTTTGAGTTCTGATATAAAGACCCTTGTACATGAAGGATATGAGATCGTATCCGACACCGAAGGCTACCGGCTTCTAAACCCGGAATTTAATCCTTCGGAGCCGGAAACGGATGGATTTGAACCGGTCACCCGGGATACGGTGGCGCGCTGGTTTATAATGGTGATACTGTCCGGGGGCTGTGACCGGTATATGAGCGCCCTGGACATTTACAATGAGTATGTAAATGTGGCTGCCCCCGTAAGTAAGAGTAAAATGAAACGGCTTCTGGACGGTCTTGTAGACATGAAATATATCAGCCGGCATACTATAAATGATCTTATTGAATCGGGAGAGAGCCTGCCGGAGGATTCCGGAAGGAGCAGCAATAAGCTGTTTTATCACATTTGCGACAGCGCCCCGGTTATCTCTTTTATCGACAAAGAGGCGGTAATGGATTTCAACGCTTATTACTACGACGGGGGATATGCTGAAGAACTGGGGACCACCCTTAAGACCATAAATGAAAAGATTGCGGCGGTTAGTCCTGACATATATGAAGAAGCTTCGGGAGTTTACAAAAGCACAGGCAGGAGAAATGATATCCCGGAGGAATCGGCGCAGAAGCTGGATGAGTTGCTGGGGCTGCCATTTGGGAAATACGCCCTCGACATAAAATACCGGGAAAAGGAAAAGACAAAGGATTACATTTTCAAAACCGCCCTGGTCATCTTTAATGTGGAGACCAACGCCTTTTATCTTCTGGGAGAGGTCAAAGCCAAGGGCAAATGGGTGCGTAAAAACCTGAAGTTCAGCGCCGTTAAAGAGATGTCTGTAAATGTAACTGTCAGCAATGATATATATGAAAGCCGCAGGTACAGGGATATTTTCAGCAAAATGTGGTCCGCCGCTCCTGATGAGCCCTGTGAAGTGGAGGTGCTGTTTGAGGACCGGCCTGAAATACGGGATATGGTCAGGAGTCTTAAAAAGGCGAGAAATGAGACGGCCGAGGTAACATTTATACATGGAAATAGTAAGCCGGAGCTGTACGCAGGAAAACAGGATATAAATGAAGGTAAAAAGGAAACAGGTAAACAGGAAGGGAACAGTCCTGCAGCAGGTTCGTATTTGAAAGGGAGCAACGTGACCGGGTGGATCAGATACAGTGACAAAATCATGGGAACCCATGATTTTTTAAGGGTTGTAAGAAGCCTGGGGGATGCTGCGGTTATCGTCAAACCTGAAAAAAGCAGGGAGCATCTGATAGCCAGGACAAAGGAAATGATCGAGGGGTACAGGGAAATACTCGGTTATGATCCCAAGCAGGTTTGAGTTGTAAGAGGTTTTACAGGGATGGGCGATTTTAGTAATGCATATAAAAGATTGTCGGAATTGATGGCGCTTCTTATGTCGGAACGTTTTCCGGAGGGGCTTACCGTAAATGAGATAAGCTCTTCTTTAAATGTGCCGACGGAGGTGGTTAAAAAAGATCTCCTTGCGATCACCGGAGATGAACATCCGATCAGAATAGATCCTGATGTTTTCCTGCCGGAATATGCAGGTGATGTGGTGGCGGTAAATATTTCGCCATTTGAGAAAAATGTATTTGCCAGAGCTGCCAATGTGTCCCACCTTTCCGATTCCGTATGGATCAAAAAGCCGGCGTTAGCGGTAGCAGAGATGCCGCCGGGGATCATGGGACCTCTACAGATGGCCATAGAGCAGGGTCATCCGGTGACATTTACATATATAACAGAGACAGGGGAGGAAAAAGAGGAAGGGTTAGTTCCGAGACAAATTTACACAGACCTGTTTGCCGGGAGAGTGTACCTTGCAGGGATACCCGGGAGTAAAAAATGTGTTGTAAAAACAGAGCGACGTGAGCTTGTCGAAGGGAGCAGAACCATACCTGGGCGCAAAGACTGTGTTTTAAACTCAGCGCTCCCTGAGCCTGTCGAAGGGGGCAAAAACATGTCGGGAAGTAAAGACAGTGCGGCACATATTCTGCTTAAAAAGATCGACCGCATAAGAAATCTTAAGGTCCATAACGATGAAAAAGTGCCGCCGGTGAAGCCGGGCGAGCTTGATGTGCTTGACTATATCTGGGGTGGTGATATTTGTCCGGATGAAATGGCGCAGAAGGGCGGGTATGTTATCAGACATGTAAAGATCAGGATCTCAAAGGACACGGGAAATATATACGAAAAGATAAAAACAGAGACCAACGGCAGACGGTTCGGGAAGCTGTATGATGACCCTGAAAATGAGGAAATTGCTTATTATGAGGATGATGTGTGCGGGATGGGTTCATTTAAACGGTGGCTGCTTGGTTACGGGGCTTCGGTGATGGTGCTTGAACCGGTCGAACTGGCAGAAGAGATGTACAGGTTATTGTTAAACAGGCTGGAACGGTACAGAGATTTTTAATCATACAACTAAATTTCACTTGCAAAAGCGGATTCTCAATGACAAAAGTGGCATCTCGCTTACAATTATTCAGTTTTCAATTTACAAAGTCGCATTTCGACTTATAAACCGGCATCTCGGATTTCAATCCGGCCGAAGAAGTGGAAATAGGGGAATATAACGCTGCTATAATAGCAAATATTGACATAAATGCCTTATTATTGCTATCATGATAGCGGTAAAAGGAGGCGCGGCCATGGACTTTTTATGGGATACACCGTCTGACATTGCGAAAAGGCTGGCGGATAAGATAAAACGGATACGGAAAAGAAAGAAGATTACCCAGGAGCAGCTTGCGGCAAGAAGTAACGTAAGTTATGCCACTCTGAGGAAATTTGAGCAGACAGGGAAGATTTCCCTGGAGTCCTTTATAAAGCTTGCCATGGAGCTGGGAGTTATAGGAGAGATAAACTCTCTTTTTGATCAGCCCGTTTACAGCAGCATTGAAGAGGTAATAAATGACAGAAAACAGAACTCTTGAGATCTATTATCATGAAAAAAAAGTTGGGACGCTGGCAGAAACCCGGGACAAAAGAGTTGCCTTCCAGTACAGTGATGACTGGATAAAAACCGGCTTTTCCATAAGCCCTTTTTCACTGCCCCTTAAAAATGAAGTTTTTGTACCGCCGGAAAGCTCAAGAACACGCTTCGGAGGTCTCTTCGGTATATTTGCAGACAGTTTGCCGGACAGCTGGGGACAGCTTCTTCTGGACAGATATCTGGAAAACTGCGGTTTACAAAGGGGCAGTTTGTCTGCATTGGAGAGACTTGCATATGTGGGAAGATCCGGCATGGGTGCATTGGAATATTTCCCTTCAAAAGGGTCTGATTTCGGCATAGAAGCTTCCGGTCTTGATTTTGATGTGATCGCAGGTGAATGTGAAAAGATTCTTTTATCAAAGACTTCTGATAAACTGGATCTGCTTTTTCAAATGGGAGGCTCAAGCGGCGGAACCCGTCCTAAAATACTTTTGTCTGAAGACTGCAGGGACTGGATAGTGAAGTTCCCGGCAAAAAACGATCCGGATATAAGCGGAAAAAGAGAGTATGATTATTCCCTTTGTGCAAAGGAATGCGGGATAATCATGACAGACACCGAACTGGTGAAATCTGAGGTTTGTGAAGGTTACTTTAAAACGGCAAGATTTGACAGGATAAACGGGACTAAAATCTTCAGTGTAACATTTGCAGCACTGCTTGAAGCTGATTTCAGAGCCCCCACTTGCGATTATGAGATGCTTTTTAAGCTTGTAAATGTGCTTACAAAGGATAACAGGGCAGATAAGGAGCAGCTGTTCAGAATCATGTGTTTCAATGTGGCTGCCCATAATAATGATGATCATACCAAGAATTTTTCATTTATCTATACAGACGGGAAAGGCTGGCGTCTTGCTCCGGCTTATGACCTTACCTACAGTGATACTTTTTGGGGTGAACATACGACTTCCGTAAACGGTAAGGGTAAGGATATAACCAGGGAGGACCTTTTGAAGGCTGGAACCGGCGCCGGCCTGCCGGAAAGTTTCTGCAGGGAGTGTGTTGAAGAGATTTATGAAAAAACGAAAGCTTTGGGTAAATATCTGAAACAAACAGGAGTAAAAAAAGGAAAGAAGATGCCCTTCAAAGAAAGAATAGAGGATATGGCGGATTAAAAGATAGTTACGGATTAACAGCTGGTAAAAGCAGCTGACGAAATAAAAACCGAAGAAGTTTTATTGCAGACAGATAAGACAGATGCGACAGAACCGGAGAAGAAAAAGCCAAATATACTTGCAAAGGTTTTATCTTACATATTTAACGGCGGAGCAATAGCGATAATAATACCTACCGGATTATGGAGAAAGAAATGAACAGGGGATATCCTGCACGGAGAAGTTTAATTATTACAAAAATGAGAATATAACATAGCTTGTTTAAGCGGCGGTAAACGACAATTATTTCGTTTCACCGCCGCTTTATTTTTGCCGGGGTGTTCAGTTTTTAAAAAAAGCGTGTGTGTTAGTATAATCCCGGAGGAAATGGTTTTGTCTGTTATACGAGGAGAAACGACCATGAAAAAGGAAAAATACCGGGACACATACCGCATCCTTGCAAAAGGGATACTGCAGTCAAACAACACCCGTGAAACCGGGCTGAACAACAACGATCTTATAATCGGCCCCAGTGGATCCGGAAAGACCACAGGATATGTGATCCCAAATATACTTCAGGCGAATGAGAGCATGATCATCGCCGACACAAAAGGGAATCTGGCGGACACATTTACACCTTATCTGAAAAACAAGGGGTATAAAGTGAAGGTGTTGGATTTTAAAAATACCCTGAATTCCTGCGGCTTTAACCCACTGGATAACATACGTTACAACTCCGCCACCGGCAGGTACAGCGAGCAGGACATACTGAAACTTGCCGCCTGCATAGCGCCGGACATGAATGAAAAGGAGCCCTTCTGGGATCAGCAGGGCCGCTCGCTTCTGGTGGTTTTGATCGCTTACGTACTTGAGAAAATGTCGCCAAAGGAGCGGAATTTAGTCTCTGTTCTGCGGATGTTTTCTGAATGGACGAAGGAGTCGGCAGGGAAGATGTTTGCCCGGCTGGAGCACAGTGACCCGGACAGCTTCGCCCTGGCCAGGTATAAAATGATAAAACGAAATTCCGATGCGGAGAAAATGAGCGCCGGGATAGAAGCATTTACAGAGGAGGCGCTGGATATATTTGCTTTTGACGGGACAAAAAGGATGGTCACCAACCCGGATAAGGTGGATATCAAAGCCATAGGCAGAAAGAAAACGGCGGTTTTCTTAAACATCAGCGACACCGACCGTTCCATGGATAAGCTGGTAAATGTATTTTACACCCAGGCTCTGCAGATGCTCTGTGACGAGGCGGAAAACCATCCGGGGTGCCGGCTTCCCGTGCCGGTGCGTTTTATCATGGATGATTTCGCCACGAACACTAAGGTACCGGATTTTGACAACATCATTTCCGTAATACGCTCAAGGCAGATCAGTGTGAGTCTGGTGGTTCAGAGCATAACCCAGCTGGACGGGCTGTACGGCAGTGACCGGGCGCGGACTATCGTAAACAACTGTGACACCTGCCTGTATCTGGGGGGGCAGGACATAAAAACCGCCGAAATGATGTCCGTGAAGGCAGATGTGCCTGTAAAAGCCATACTGGATATGAGCACGAAGGAGGCATATCTTTTTGTCAGGGGGGAGTCGGCAAGAAAGGTAAAAAAATATACCCCGGCAGATCATCCGGAGTATGTAAATGTAATGGAGGCTCTCGGGGGTGATGAGATGCCGGAACCGGCGGAAGAGCCGGAAGAAGAACTGACACTTGGGTTTTGTATATAGTAGGAATATGAAAAAATATAAATATAAACAATATATTTCTTACTAAATTTTTTATACAGGTTTACAATAATCAATTAACAAGAAATGAATGTCTTCATGAGAGGTTTACAGTTTTGTAATAAAACAGTATTTTGATCAAAAAATCTTAGCAGAAAGTATGTGAGATTAATGGATAATGTAAAACGATACGATCTGAAGGTTTCCGATAAAAATACGGTAGGGCGCCTTCATGCAAGTATCCATGTGGATCCCGGGACAGAGAAAGTGTATATAAAGGATGAAAATTCTGCCAACGGAACCTTTATAAACGGTGGGAAGCTGTCCGGCGGGGAAGAAAAAGAGATACAGGATAGAGACGAGATAAAGCTTTCTGATGTAGTTATACGATTCAGAAAGAGAAAAGTTTCGGATGAAATACCGGGTTAAAAAAGTTCCGGTTACAAATCGTATTATTAAAATAAAGCCTCCTCACAGGCGGTGTGATTATGGGGAGGCTTTTTTCAAAAATAATCATCATTTGTCCAAAGGGTACATTACGGGATGAAAATAACGAACGGCTATATTTTTTTATATATGTATCAGATATCAGGGGTCAAATCTCTTTTTCTTTTCTCTTCAGGCTGACTGTCCAATGAAACTTCAGCTGAGTCATGTTCTAACAGCAGATCCACATCTACCGCCAGAACGTTTGACAGAAATCCCAGCTCGATGTCAGTGACAAAGCGCTGGCCTGATTCTATCCTCTGTACGCCGTTTTTCTCAATGTCAAAACCTGCCAGCTGCAGGCGGTCGGCGAGTGCCCGCTGGGAAATACCCATAGCTTTGCGCAGCCGTGCTACAGTTGCACCGCATATGTTGTTTTTTCCGTTGGGAGCTTTGTTGATAAACATTTCAGACCTCATGTAATATTTTTTAAACCCTCTTTACTGATTTATACCGATAAGGAGGGTATTTTAAGCTTGTCAGTTATATTCGAGTTGATTTGTGTAGTAAATTACACCATGTGAACATTATAGGATAAATAAAATATAAAGTGACATCCATCAAGTGTTGTTACTGATTCTGTAAAATAAAAAGCAGAGGCAAACGATATATTTTCGCTTGTCTCCGCTTTGGAAATGAAAGATTTTATCATCGGTAATTAGGTCTCATAAACTTCTTTCCGCCTGAAAAAACCGGCAGGTATAATGATGGCTATAGCCCCGCCGTTAAAAATATAAGACAGTACTCTCAGAAGAATACTGTTTTGTTCTTCTGCAGTATTTTTCGAATTATCTTTTTCGCTTAAGATGTCTCCGTATGTAAATGTAGTTTCAGATGAAACCGGCTGAACATATCCGGATCCTTCCGGTTGGATCTCTGTATTTTCCGCAACAGAAGATAAAGAAACGGGAGATGTTTCATTAACCTTTTTATCCACGGTGTCTGAAGTGGTTTCTTGTAAAGAGGTGTTGTATGCATCCGTGGCAGATGTTTCAGTAAGAATTTCACCGGAATACACCGGCATCTCATCTGCGGTATTATCAAGTGAAACAGATGCCTTTTCAGTACGGGCATAAAGAAGTGCCTTTTCCGTGCCTACAGCCTTTTGTTCAGTCAAAGTTGTATTGGAGTTATACTGGGCCACAGCCTCTTCATAATCCTTTTGGGCTTCCTTTAGCCTGGAGAATTTAGAGGATACAAGTTCTTCTGCGCCTTTTAGTTCTTTCTTTGCATTTGTAAAATCATCATTGAAACCATCCAAAGCAGCCCTAGAAGTCAGTGGATCCACAAGGGCATAGTAATCCCTCAGTGCCCTGGCATACTCTCTGAGTGTATAAGGCTCCCTGCCGTCGCCGTAATTTACATAATCAAGTGACAGATTCTCACCGGTAACGGGATTTACAAACGTAGATAAGCCTACTATTACGCTTCCGGTGTCATCAATACGTTGAATATATGCCAGTGTAGCGTGGCCTCTGAGAAGCCATTCGTCATCATCAATTCTCATGGACAGACCTGTGCTGCGGTTATATTCGGTTTCAGAATGTTCTAAAACAGGTATGCCGTCTTTGTCCTCAGCAAAGGTCCCCAGCTGCCGTAATTCTAAATGTGGTGAATAATAATCCTCATATAATTCATCAGGGGAGAATCTGTCAGTGTCCTGGGTCCAGTTCATTAAATCATGAGAGGTGGTGGCGGTAAGGCCTCTGTCTTCATACTGCTCAAGAAAATCTGCATACTCATCAAGCCATTGCGCCGTAAAAAACATCCTTGTGATATTTCTCGGGCTTAAAGGCGAAATCTCATCTGTCTCTCCGCTTTCTTGCAAAAGAGCAAGAGTGGACCTGGCATCTTCAACCTTTAAAGGGTCCTCTTCAGTATCGATAACCCACTGCAAAAAACCTGCAAATCCCTTTTTGTATTTCTCTATGCAAATGTCATATTGTTCCTGGGCATCATCCCTGGCACGTCGTGCATTTTCCACCAGATCTTCGGCAGCATGCTGACCGGCAAGCGCCATGTCATATTCTTTTTGCGCCTGCTCCAAAACCTTTCGCTTTTGTTCAATGTCATCTATCGTAACTGTGTTTGCAGATTCTGAAGCTGCCACAGGTACGGCGGTAAAGGCGGGCAGGGAAAAAGTGATTGCGCCCAGGATGAGAAACCTCTTAAATGAAAAATGTTTTACTTCTTTTTTTCTCATAATGATTACCTAAATATTAAAAATCGCAATAAAAATATATACATATAATACTATTTTTTCATAGTTTTTTCAATGTTTTTCAGGATGAAGAGTATTGTGATTTCCCTGGTGTTCAGTTTTTGTAAAAAGTGAGTATGTTAGCATATCGGTAGTAAGATGTTATCCTAAAATAAAACCGAAATATCTGCACGCTACATATCAGAGGGCGGCATTTTGTTATTGTCATTTTTCGATAAAGATTTATAATATTGATGTGACATTAACTGGATGTAGTTACAAAAGAAAGGTATTATTACAGAGTTGTACGATGTATCTGATAAATTAAGAGAGGAGATAAGAAGATGAGTAAAATAAATATTCTTAAAAAGGCTTGTATAATCGGAGGGCTTTCCATGGCAGCCTTCACATTTGCCGCATGCGGTGGTAACGGTGCTGTGGTTGGAGCATGGGAGACGGAGTCAAGCGGAAAGACAGGAACATTGATTTTTCAAAATGACGGGACGATATCAGTTTTTGGTGATCTTTTTAGTGTTCTAGATGATGCAAAATGGACGTATAAGGCAAGTGGAAATGATGTTACGATTGTTGTGGATGATAGTAATGACTACATGTTCCCTGATACATATGAACTGAAAGGAACAATTACAGATAATACTATGATTCTTTCTAATCCTAATGGTGATTCATCGTCCCAAATGTATCTTATTAAGCAATAAATGATAGTATTTTGTATTTGGATAAAATTGAATTCGGTAGTAAAGAATCTTAATTTAAAGAAATAACAACCGTTATTATTAATATCATAAAAGATACATTTTTAGGAGAGAATAAAATGAGAATTATTAGAAAAAAACCGTTATTTATTGCAGGCGCAGTGATTGTTGCTTCGACGATCGCAGGTTGCGGTGCTTCCGGTTCAAGTGTTCCTGAAACCACAGTAACAACTGAGGCAACGACAACCGCAGAAACCACTACTACATCTGTGACAAACGAAGGATCTCTGTCGCAGGAGACAACAACTGATCAGGCTGGACTGAGTAAGGCAACAGAAAATACAGAAGCTCCCACAGAGGCATGGTTGTCAAAATACGCCGATGCGGCAATACCCCCGAAGAAAGATCCGGATGATGTCTGGAAAGGTATATACAAAATAGAAGTACGACTTAAGAACGGAGTACATATTTACCTGCCTTCTTTTGGTGAAAGTTTTAAAGACGGACAGGAAGCCATGGGTACTGTGGGGTATTATATACAAGCTGATAATGCAAAAGATCCACTTATATATACAAGGTATGATGAAGAAAACAAAAGGATATATTACGGACAAGATTACTTTGAAGTGGATGATTATTATTTGCATATAGGCGCACATGAGGGGATAATAGATATTTATTGTGGTGCCGGCAATGAAGTTCCCGGGATTTCCCGGGAAGATGGTGATGAATATAAAATAATCGGCGAAAAATACGGGGGAGTTTATTATCTGCTGTTTTCCGCTCCGTCCTTTTATAATAACGGGCAGTTTACCGATTTTGGTGTAAAAGCAGGTGATATAGATTATTATAAAGAATATGCAGACAAAATTGCGGATACTGTCTGGCTTGAAAATACAGGCTCTGCTTCCGGAGCTGAAGCACAGGATCATCCTGAAGATGAAGTATTAATGAATTATATAAGAGAGTATTACAGATCGCATGAAAAAGTGCAAGGTGGTTACCCGATTATAGACGAAGGGCACAAATCATATGCAGGCTATTATACAAAATATGCCATTGCCGATTTTGATGCTGACGGTACAGATGAACTTGCGGTTGAAAGTACTATTACATGGACTAAATACAATGCTGAAGAGCATCCGGAGCTTGACATCTATAAATCTTACAGCATTGATTTTGATTATGCTTCAGCTTCATACGGTACATTTAACACAAATTTTTCCGGTATTGCTTTTTACAATAACGGTGTGGCAGAATCCGCTAATACATACATTAAACCGGAAAATATAAAGGGTGAAGTTATTGATAACAGATTCTATTATTTATTAAATGAGGATTTACTGGGAAGATTAAACTACAGCAAAGAAAATGTCGGGGAATTCCATCCCGGAATGGTACTTTATTACTATAAAAAGGACGGTGCTATCCACAAGACTTTGAATACATTTTCGGAAAATGATCTGGATGTTGTAAAAACCCGGGAAGAATACAATAATGATATAAAGACACTCCGTTCCGGAGAAGTGATTAATATTCAGGTAAAAGATTTCACGGCTGAAAATCTGGGACTGTAATGTTGTATTATATCATCGATGTTGTTGGGTACTGTGTTTATGAAATGTATTTGATATAATCCTGACTTTAACACTTTTTTATACAAAAAACTCCTGTAAGCCGCATGAATGCTGGCTTTTGTCAGGAGTTCTATTTTTTTGCGAAAATCGCACGGATCATACACCATGATCGAGACAGTAGAACCTAAGGGCTACAAGCAGGTAACAACAGCTATTACATTTGTTGTGGATAATGAG
>CAMOUW010000010.1 GCA_946626755.1 uncultured Clostridia bacterium | reverse complement strand
AGCTTCCTCTTCGGGAATGATGTTGGCCAATTTGAAGAATGCAGACTGAAGAACTGTATTTATCCTCTTTCCGAGGCCGATCTCCTTGCCTATCTTTATACCGTCTATGATATAAAGCTTTATACCGTGCTCTGCCATATATCTCTTGGCCTGTCCGGGGATGTGATCGCCCACTTCTTCCGGAGACCACTCACAGTTCAGGAGAAATGTTCCGCCATCCTTAAGATCCTGCACCATATCGTATTTCTGCAGATATGCGGGAGAGTGGCATGCCACAAAGTCAGCCT
Organism: uncultured Clostridia bacterium; assembly: GCA_946626755.1. Taxonomy (GTDB): domain Bacteria; phylum Bacillota; class Clostridia; order Lachnospirales; family Lachnospiraceae; genus UBA4285. Next base: position 34,583 of record CAMOUW010000010.1, on the reverse strand, counting down.
TATCTATAAGATATGTGGACTGGATAGGTGTTTTTCCGAATCTCAGGTGAGATATGGTCACACCGCCCGACTTCTTGGAGTCATAATCAAAATAAGCCTGGGCATACATAGGTGTATGGTCACCGATGATCTTAATGGAGTTCTTATTGGCACCTACGGTACCGTCCGCACCGAGGCCCCAGAACTTACATGATGTAGTTCCTTCGGGAGCTGCGATAACAGTCTCGCCTCTCTCAAGAGACTTTCCTGTAACGTCATCATTTATGGCAACGGTAAAGTCACTCTTTTCAGTGTTGTTAAATACAGAAACGATATCTGTAGGTGTTGTATTCTTTGAAGCAAGACCGTAACGTCCGTTAAGGATCTTAACTCCTTCGAACTCAGAGCCTCTGAGGGCTGCAACAACATCAAGGTAAAGAGGCTCGCCGGGTGCACCGGGCTCTTTAGTTCTGTCAAGAACGTTTATAACCTTAACAGACTTGGGAAGCACACTTATAAGGTGCTTTGCAGAGAAAGGTCTGTAGAGACGTACTTTGATCGCACCTACCTTCTCTCCTTTTGATACGAGATAGTTCACGGTCTCTTCAATAGTCTCACATGTGGAGCCCATGGAAATGATCACATTTTCCGCATCAGGCGCACCGATATAGTTAAACGGCTTGTAATCCGTACCTATCTTTTCATTTACCTTGTCCATGTACTTCTCAACCACATCGGGAAGAGCATCATAGTAAGGATTGCATGCCTCTCTTGCCTGGAAGAATATGTCGGGGTTCTGAGCACATCCGTGAAGAGTAGGATGCTCGGGATTTAAAGCTCTTGCCTTAAACTCCGCCACCGCTTCCATGTTGCACATGTCTTTGAGGTCGTCATAATCCCATGCTTCGATCTTCTGTATCTCATGAGATGTTCTGAAACCGTCAAAGAAATGAAGGAAGGGCACTCTGCCTTCGATAGCTGCAAGATGTGCTATCGCACCAAGATCCATAACCTCCTGTACGGAGTTGGAGCAGATCATTCCAAAACCGGTCTGACGACAGGCATACACGTCCGAATGATCTCCGAAAATGGAAAGTGCATGTGTAGCGATCGTTCTTGCGGATACATCTATAACACCGGGAAGAAGCTCACCCGCCACTTTGAACATGTTGGGTATCATGAGGAGCAGTCCCTGGGATGCTGTATATGTTGTAGTCAAAGCTCCGCCGAGCAAAGATCCGTGGAATGCGCCGGAGGCGCCGCCCTCAGACTGAAGCTCAACCAGCTTTACTGTATTTCCGAAAATATTCTGTCTTCCCTGGGTCGCCCATATATCGGTGCAATCCGCCATAGGGGAGGACGGAGTAATCGGATAGATGGCTGCAACCTCGGTAAACGCATAAGAAACGTGCGCTGCCGCGGTATTTCCATCCATAGTCATCATTTGTCTGGCCATAATTTTTACCTCACTAAAAAAATAAGTCTGGGGGAACCAGCTGTACTTAATTCTATACAATTTAGGGCATGTTGTAAAGTAAAATCTTGTATTTTACTTAATACCCCGGTCTTTCCAGAAGCTTAAAAATATTATTTTTATAAAACTCTACTCCGGGCTGGTCGAAAGGATTCACTCCCAGCATGTAACAACTTACACCGCAGGAAAACTCAAAGAAATAAAAGAGCTGACCCAGAGTGTGTTCGCTTTTCTTCGGATAACTGATAAGTATATTGGGGGTACCACCATCCGCATGGGCCTGGGCAGTACCCTTTACCGCTATCCTGTTCACCTGGGAAAGGGGCCTGCCTGCCAGATAGTTGAGTCCGTCCAGGTCCTTCTCATCTACTTCCAGATGCATCTCTATGTTTGAATTTTCTGCATACAGCATGGTTTCAAACATATTTCTTTTACCGTCCTGTATAAACTGACCTATGGAATGAAGATCGGTCGAATAGGTGACACACGCGGGAAAAAGCCCCTTGCCTCCCTTTCCTTCAGACTCACCGTAAAGCTGGCGCCACCATCCGGAAAATGATCCGACTGAAGAATTATAGATACAAAATACCTCTACCTGTTTCTTTTCTTCCATCATCTCATGGCGAAATGCCGCATACTGAAGGGCTGGATTGGTCTCAAAGGGATTTTCTACGCATACCTGCCGCATCCTTTCGGCACCTTCCATAATGGCATCTATATCAGCACCGCTTACAGCTATGGGGAGCATCCCTACAGATGACAACACGGAATATCTTCCGCCTATGTTGTCAGGCACTGTAAATGCTTCATAACCGTTTTCCACTGCCATGGTCTTTAATGCGCCTTTTTTTGCATCGGTGGTCACGTATATCCTGTCCGCGGCTCCTTCTTTACCATACCTCTTCTCCAGCTCAGCCTTAAATATCCTGAAGGCTATGGCAGGCTCCATGGTAGTCCCTGATTTGGATACCACATTTACACTGAAATCCCTGTCACCAATGGCCTGCAGGGTACGGGCTATACTGTCAGTACTTAATGCATTTCCCGCAAAATAAATATCCGGCGCATCTTTGATCCTTCCGGGAAAGGCAAGGAATTCCACTGCCGCCCTTGCTCCCAGATAAGATCCTCCCACACCGATAAGCACAAAGGCGTCAGACTCCTCCCGGATCTTTTTGGCAGCTTTTTTTATACGATCAAATTCGTCTCTGTCGTAGTCTACCGGGATATCTACCCAGCCAAGATATTCACTGCCTTCTCCTGTCTTATGTATCAGTTTTTTTCTCGCTTCGTCGGCTGCGTCCTTCCATTTATGAAGCCCGGACACATCCGTTCCGCTGTATTTGTATTCTATACTTATATCAGGCATATCGCTCTCTCTCTTTACAAAAACAATATATATATGACTTAAGCCAGCCAAAATCAACCCTGACTATTTCCCGTTAAAATATCACTTTTTTAAAGTTTCGTCAAATTTTTGCAGCCGTAGAAGTCACTATCTTCCTGCCCGCCTCATCCACATGCGTCTCTATACCGCTTATTACCGACGCAAAGCCTGACAAAGTGGAGTAACCGAAGTTCTTCACATTAAAATTCGGAAATCTTTTATGTATCTTCTGGCCTATGTATCCCAGATCCACTCCCGAAGCATCTCCCTCACGCACACACTGCAGGATAAACTCCTTTACAGTCTCCTTCAGTGACGCATTGGCCTTGAAGCTCACAAAGCATTTGCTGCCTATGCGCTCCACCTCAAACTCGGCGCTGTCGGCTATAAACTGGGATAGTGAATTATAGCCGTAATTTCTCACATCAAAATCCGAATGTTTTTTGTGAAGTCTGGCACTCACTTCCCCAAGCTCCGTGGGGCGGCCCATGTCATCATTTTCAGTTATTATCTGGATGATATCTCTTTCAACCGTGCTCTGGTGAAGGATATCGGTCTGCCTGTCATCGGTGTAGTCTCCGTAAGCAGTTTCATCATCAGGCACCGCTTCATCTCCCGAGTCCTTAGTATCATCCGATGTATCTGTCACATTTACTCCGGGAGCATTTCCTGTGTTCTTTTTATCCTTCGTCCTGACGGGATCTTCTGTAGTTTCATCCGTCTGCTCTTCAAGTAAAAGCTCAAGACTGATAAATACCGAACAGGCAGCCCTGAAGGACCTGGGAGTTTTGCTTTCTCCCATGCCTATTATCTCCATACCCGACTCTCTAAGCCTCCCCGCCAGTCTTGTAAAATCACCGTCGCTGGAAACTATGCAGAAGCCGTCCACATTTCCGGTATATAAAATATCCATGGCGTCTATGATCAGAGTAGAATCAGTCGCATTTTTCCCCACCGTATTTCTAAACTGCTGGATAGGAGTGATGGAAAACGACATAAGCTCTTGCTTCCACTTTCCCGACTGGGGTGTTGTCCAGTCCCCATAGATACGCTTGTAGGTAACTGTTCCGTATTTTGTCATTTCGTCCACAATAACAGAAATGTATCTGGAGGAAATGTTGTCCGAATCTATAAGCAGCGCAAACTTTTTATCTTCCATATCATTTTTCCTCAGCTTTCTCGCTTTGTTTTCCGGTCTTTTTCTTTCTGCTGGCTATCCCCTCCAGCACACGGTTCTTATGTTTTCTGAGCTCTTCTATATACATCAGGGCAAGGTCGCTCAAAGGGACATTGGCATGCTTTATATATCCTATGGTCATGGTCTCTCTTGTATCCAGAGGAACTGCCACATATCCCTGGCCGTTTAGATCCTCGCAAAGTATCCCTGAGCAGAGCGTGTATCCGTTAAGACCTTTCATTAGATTCAGAAATGTTGCCCTGTCGTTGGCCTTGATAACTCTCTTGTAGTCCTTTGTGCTCATTACCTCTTCCGCGAAGTAAAATGAATTACGGTCTCCCTGATCAAATGAAAGGCACGGATAGTCCGCAAGCTCGGACAGTTTAAGCTTTTCTCTGCCTGCCAAAGGATTGTCCGCCGAAAGGAAAACAAAAATATCACAATCGAAAAGAGGCTTAAATTCTATATTGTCCCGCCTGAAGATTTTGTTCATGACGGTTTTATTGAATTCATTTATATATAAAACACCTATTTCACTCTTCAGGGTTTTGACATTTTCTATGACCTCATGGGTTTTTGTTTCATGCATGGCAAATTCGTACTCATCCATGCCAAATTCTCTTACCATATTTATAAATGCTTCCACCGCAAATGAGTAATGCTGTGCCGATACCGAGAACTTTTTTCTCGTGGGCTTTTTGTTCATGTATCTTTCTTCTATCAGATGATAATATTCCAGCATTTGTCTGGCGTAACCCAAAAATTCCTCTCCCTCCGGCGTAGGAGTGATACCCCTGCTGGAACGGGTGAAGATCTGCATGTTGAGTTCATTTTCCAGTTCTTTTACAGAGCCGGAAAGACTGGGCTGGGTTATAAAGAGGGAAGCCGCCGCTTTATTTATGGATTTGTGCTCCGCGACCGCTGCCGCGTAACGTAACTGCTGTAGTGTCATATGCTTTTCTCCTCCTGTTTTTTTTAAACTTGATAAAAGTCAATTATAATCCTGCGCAACCGCATTTTTAAAAAGTATAAATTTCAACGGCCTGCCGGATACTGTAAAAAGCCTTTATTCCATCCTCAAAACAAACTCTTTATTTGTATCTTTTAAAAATAACTGTATTTTTCCAATGCTTCAGTATATCGCCCAAAACACGGTATATTAAAACACACAAAAACCAATTATGCCGGCTTCGTAAATATTTATCTTTAATAGTCATCCAGGAACGTGTGCCTGACGCCTCCCTGCTTGTAACCTATGACCGTGTCCAGGTTGACATTCTCCACACTTCTGAAAATATTGCTTTCTACGTAAGGATTTATCTCTTTCAGGCAGGCTATTATATTTGCTGTCTCACGCCTTTTTGATTCGTTTTCCATATCTCCTCCGTCACTGTGGTGGGCTGCCCCTTCACACTGCTCCGTAAATCTGCAGGCACACTGCAGAAATACCAGTTCATTTTCATCCCGCCACCTTTTTATGTCATCTTCTCTCACAAGATATAAAGGCCTGATGAGCTCCATCCCTTCGAAATTGGTGCTGTGCAGCTTGGGCATCATGGTCTGTATCTGTGCGCCGTAAAGCATCCCCATAAGAATGGTTTCTATAACATCGTCGTAGTGGTGTGCAAGGGCTATTTTGTTACATCCCAGTTCCCTTGCTTTACTGTACAGGTATCCTCTCCTCATGCGGGCACAGAGATAGCATGGTGATTTTTCTATGTTTACCACCGTATCAAATATGTCCGTTTCAAAAATGTGAAGAGGGATCCCGAGATGCCCGGCATTTTCCTCCAACAGTTTGCGGTTTTCTTCGTTATATCCCGGATCCATGGATATAAATTCAAGGCTGAATTCAAATTTTCTGTGGCGTTTTATCTCCTGAAAGCATTTTGCAAGAAGCATGGAATCTTTTCCTCCGGATATACAGACCGCCACCCTGTCCCCCGGACTTAAAAGTTCATATTTGTTCAATGCCCTTGCAAAGGGGGAAAATATTTTTTTGTGAAATCGCTTTCTGAGACTAAGCTCAATATCCTCGAGTTTTTTTGGCATCTCCCGCTCCTGTTCGATCTTTTCGTTTTATAAATCATTAAAAATGTGTACTTATAACCTGTACATTTTAGCACTAAATCAAAATAAAAACCATCTTTATTATAGTTTTATCTTATAGCACCGCATTATAAATAATTATAATCACGTATAAAAAAAAGTGCTATAATCGGTCTGGTGACTGTGCTTTATCCGCTGATCCACACATTCCACGGAAGCACTTATATATTTAATCTAAAAAAACTTTTCCACGGAGGTTTATCATTTATGAAAACAATCGCTAAAAAAAGACTTTACACGGTAGGTACCATTATAATCGGCTGCGGGATCGGTGCCGCTTTTGCCGGCTGCGGCGCTTCCAACACAGACTCTGCTACGCAGACTCAGGAAACAGTTGATTCTTCTTCTGCAACTTCAGAATCTTCTGCAAAGGCACTTAAGAACATTTCCATCGAAGTGGTGGATAAGGACGGCAACAAAAAAGAGTACAAAGAAGAAACTGATGCCGAATTTCTCAAAGGCGCCCTGGACGAACTGGCAGAGGACGGTGATTTCAGTTATTCAGGCAACGACTCCGGCTACGGTATCATGGTAGATCACATAAACGGTCAGCGTGCTGATTACACCCAGGACGGAGCATACTGGGCCATCTATGTAAATGATGCATACGGCAACAACGGAATCGAAACACAGACTGTTACCGACGGAGACACCTACAGCTTCAGATACGAAAGCGCAAGCTGATGTCCCGATCAAAGCCCGGAAGCTTCGGTGTATATGATATTGCCATAATGGGCATGGTCACTGCCGTTCTTTCCACGGTCAAACAGGCTTTGGCCGTCATCCCGAATGTGGAACTTGTGAGTTTTTTCATCATTATCTTCACTTTGTATATGGGCTGGAAGATACTGCCTGCCATTTATGCCTTTGCCGCTATCGAGTTTATTATATGGGGATTTGGCATCTGGTCCTTCTACTATCTGTACGTATGGACTATACTTGCACTTTTGACAATGCTTTTGTCCCGATTTAGGAATATATTTGTGTTTTGTACTCTTTCAGGCGCTTTTGGTCTGGGATTCGGAGGTCTTTGTACCTTTACCAATCTTTTTATCACAAGTCCCGGAGCTGCTTTCGGGTGGTGGCTTGCCGGCATCCCCTTTGATCTGATCCATGCCGTGAGCAACTTTATTATTTGCCTGGTTTTGTACAAGCCAATACGTATTCTTTTCGACAAGTGGCTGAAAAATTAACATAACATTTTACTGATTTACAAAACAAGAAGCGACTTACGGTCGCTTTTTTGTTTTGTTTGCCATTATAAAAAATAATGCTATAATTAAGAGAATTACACTTTTACAGCAAGGAGTGACAAACATTTATGAAAAATTACCGCTCAGCTGTCATTGCAACGGTCATCGCTGCTGCTGCCCTTACTTTTGCAGGATGCAGCAAACCTGCCGATACCCAACCGCAGACAGACAGCGAAACAATATATACTGTAAACAATGAATCCGACACATCCCTTTCTACCACTAAAAGCGGAGAGGATTATTCAAGTTCTTCCTCAAACGGCACTTATGTGGAAGAGGGCGGCACTTATACAAGCATGGCTGAGGTGTCGGCATATATACACGAATTCGGACATTTGCCCGACAACTATATTACAAAAAATGAGGCTAAGTCTCTCGGGTGGAAGAGCGAGAGCGGCAATCTCACAAAGGTCGCCCCGGGAAAAAGTATAGGCGGCGATAAGTTCAGCAATTACGAAAAAAAGCTTCCCACACAAAAGGGGCGTAAGTACTACGAATGTGACATAGATTATACCGGCGGTAACCGCAACGCCAAGCGTCTGGTATATTCAAACGACGGGCTTATTTATTATACCGAAGACCATTACAATACATTTGAACAGCTATATTAACCATTAGGAGATATCTGTATTATGAAAAATCTTACGCTTGATTTCAAAAAATTTATGACCCCCCGGGAAGCCCACGAATATATTGCAAAGAACCTGGATTTCCCAGATCATTACGGAAAAAACCTGGATGCTTTATATGATTGCCTTACAGACATTTCCGAAAAGGTGACTATTGAAATAAAAGACTATGACGCTCTTGATTTCAGGGAAAATGCCATGGTAAATGTTTTTCTGGATGCTGCCGAGGACAATCCCGACCTTATTGTAAATATAACGGATAAATAATGTAAACAGGAGGAAAATAAGTTGATCGAACTTCCCAAAGACGTCCGGATGATCATATCCATGATAGAACACTCCGGATTTGAGGCTTACGTCGTAGGCGGATGCGTGCGTGACACTCTTATGGGCAGAACGCCTGACGACTGGGACATAACTACTTCTGCAAGACCCGAAGAGATAAAAAAAATATTTGTTAAAACCGTAGATACCGGCATAAAGCACGGTACTGTCACTGTTATAGTAAGGGGCCAGGGATATGAGGTTACTACGTATCGTATAGACGGTGAATATACAGACGGCAGACACCCTTCAGATGTACGCTATACCAGAAGCCTTCGCGACGATCTTATGCGCAGGGATTTTACTATAAATGCCATCGCCTACAATGACAGCAAGGGCCTCAGGGATGAGTACGGCGGTTTGGGCGATCTTCAAAGACGTCTTATCAGAGCCGTGGGCGACCCGGTCGACCGCTTCAGCGAAGATGCACTCCGAATGATGAGAGCCATCAGATTTTCAGCCCAGCTCGGTTTTAATATAGACGGGGATACTTACAAGGCTATTATTGCCATGTCCCGCGGCATAAACCAGGTGAGCATAGAGCGTGTGCAGACAGAACTTACCAAAACTTTACTTTCAGAGCATCCGGAGATAGTTACCGAATACCAGCAAACCGGGCTTTTTCTGGAGATCTTACCTGAACTAAACAGTCTCCTGAGCTCACGTGACGCCCAGAAGGTACGTCCCCTTCTTAAAAATGTTCCTGCCACCAAGCCAATGAGATATGCTGCTCTTCTGAGCCCCCTCAATTCAGATACGGCAAAGCAGATCCTTAAAAAGCTGAGACTTGACAACGCCACTATAGATACAGCTGTAAATATTATAAAATACTCTAAAGAAGAGGAGCGTATCTCTGAAAACGAATATTCCGTCAGAGAAGCTATGTACCGTCTCGGGCCGCGACTTCTGGGGCAGCTTTTTACTTACGCAGAAGCCGATATCAATACAAAAGAGAGCGTGACGGGACTTCCCATGCGGAGCCGCAGGATTCACCTTAATACTATTAAGCGTTACTGCGATGAGATTATAAGCCGTGGGGACTGTGTAAGTCTTAAGGATCTGGATATAAGCGGAGATGACCTTATGTCTATGGGGCTTAGCGGTCCCGAAATCGGAGAAACTCTTGAATGGCTGTTGCATATAGTTCTTGAAAATCCAAAATTAAATGAAAAACAGACTCTTCTTGCTATGTTGGATACAAAATAAAAGGAGTTTTTATGCAAAAGAAACATTTTTACAACTCCATAATACCTGCAGTCGCCGTTGTTCTGGGCGGCAGCCTTTTTTTGGCGGGCTGCGATTATAAATCCGGCGCCGCCAATCTTATGACCGGTATTATTGCCGTCAGCTCCGGTGATCTTGTCAGCACCAAAAGCACCGGGGCGGCAGATGTTACAGATTTCGGCGTGAAGCTTTTACAGCACTCTCCCTCCGGGGAAAACACCCTTTATTCCCCCGTGTCACTGCTGAATGCTTTGGGGATGACTGCCAACGGAGCTGTGGGAACTACCCTTGATGAAATGGAAACTTCCTTCGGTATGGGTATTGATGACTTAAATGAATATCTTTTTGCTTACTCTGATTCCCTTCCCCGCGGAGAAAAATATGATCTGAGCATGGCAGATTCTGTCTGGATCAAGGACGACAAACATCTTGAAGTCAGGCAGGAGTATCTTGAAAAAGTCGGAAAATGGTATACGGGCGATGTTTTTAAGTCACGTTTTAACTCTAAGACGAAGGATGCTATTAATGACTGGGTAAATGAAAGTACGTACGGAACTATAGATCACATTATCGACGACATTCCCTCCGATGCTGTTATGTATCTGATAAATGCAGCAGGGTTTGATGCCGAATGGGATAAGCCCTTTGATGAATCGCAGGACAGAGAGGGAATTTTTACAACTGCCTCTGATCAGGATAAGAAAGTGACTTATATGCATTCCGTGGAGGATGTTTTTCTTGAAGACGACCGGGCTACCGGATTTATGAAGCAGTATTCTGATTCTACTTATGCTTATGTGGCATTGAAGCCGAGGTCCGGTATCAGTCTGTCCGAGTATGTTTCAGATCTTACGGGAAGTGAATTGCGAAATGTGCTTTTAAACGGACAGGAATGTGAGGTAGATGTTCTGCTTCCAAAATACAATGTGCAGTATTCATCTACATTAAACGATGCTCTCCGGGATATGGGGATAAATGCAGCGTTTACCCCCGGAGAGGCTGATTTTACCGGTATCGGTACTTACGGCGGCGAAAGCGCTCTTTATATTAGTGATGTTCATCATAAAACTTATGTAAATGTGGACGAGATGGGTACAATGGCCGGCGCTGCTTCTGTGGTTGAGATGGCAACTACCGGTGCGTTGGAACAAAAGGAGTCACGGGAGGTTCACCTCACGGAACCTTTCTTATTTATGATCGTGGATACTGATGCAAAGGTTCCTGTGTTTATGGGGACTGTAAATGAGTTATGATGTAGCTCTTAATTTTGCCTTTTTATGCAGTCTCTATAGCGCTGTATCCGGCGGGGTTCACGCAGGGATTATATATGCATATTATTCGGGGCACGCTGCCGCTTGACGCCCCTCATAATATGATATATACTCCCTGCTTTTTTACGTACAAGTTTCGGCGATTATTTGTAAGTCCGTATGCGTCGGTATTTTGGGCGTTAAGCGGCAGCGTACCCAAAATATCGATATCATACGGACTCTGTCAGATCTATGCTTTTTCCCTACTCTCTTTTCCGGAATCAAAAAAAGGGCTATATACGTTGGTATCGAAGGCGTCAAGCGGTAGCGCGCCCAAAATACCAATGTATATAGCCCCGGTTTTTTCGTATTTCCCCTGTTTTAAATCATTGCAACGCTCCCCCCCATCCATTCTCCGATCAGGAAAACGGATGCAGCTACACCGGCGACAGTAAAAGCAAACTTAAGCCCCCGTGGCAGTCGTTGTAAAGCCAGATACCACCCCATCCACATCACAAAGGATCCGGCGATGAATCTGGGGGTACTCATCACATGGGACGTAAGCGGTATCAACAGCATAATAAGTCCGAATACCGCCTCAGTCTTAAGTCCGGCAAAGAACATCCAAATATAAAATATAATAGCAGCCACACATATCCAGCCTATAATCATATAACGCAACTGCCCTTCGCCGTCATGCGATCCGGTACAAAAATCCCACAGCACGCCGAAAACAGGAAAATGATCTCCCTCCCGCCACGCAATCTGTACATTTTTAAACGCCCACGCATCTCCCGTAAAGCCGTACATAAAAAGCATATATGTAAAAATGCCTGCAGGAACTATTACCAGAGAAAGAAGCCTGAAAGGTTTTTTTATAATATCCCCGATGAACAGACTCTTTTGTTCTCCTTCTGATTTTTCTTCTTTGTAACGTCTGTACATTTCCATAATCAACGGAACTATCAGCACTACTCCCGTACTTCTGGTGGCACCTGCCAACGCCGCTGTAACACCTGCCGCTAAAAAAAGATTTCTCTTCATAAAATAGAAAGACAGTATCACAAGCATCACAAAAAGGCTCTCCGTGTACGCTGTAGCAAAATATACGGTATAGGGAGCCAGCATCAATAGCCATGCCACCATAAGACCGTCTTTTGCAAAGCCTTTAAAATAAGAGTCATCATTTTCACCGGATGTCATGCCTGTAAAACGTACGAGCTTCACTGCAAAAAATGAAGCTATAAATATACATACATTGGACACCACGCTGCACACATAAAACACCGGCAGTTTCCAAAAGGTTATGATCATGATCCCTCTGCAAAGCAATGGATACAAGGGAAAAAATGCCCAATCCGCCTGCGGATCTCCCGGCGCCGGCCAGGTGTAAAGCTTCGTCGTAATGCGTTCATAAAAAACACTGTCCCACCGTCCGAAAATATCAGAAAAGCCTCCGGTGTCACCGAAGGCATATTTGTACACAAAATATACTCCGATAATCACGCCTCTTGAAACAGCGAAAATAAGCAACAGCTGCAAAAAAAGTTTTAAATTTTGGTTTGATCTGCCATTTATGCTCATTTTTGATTACCCGACAAAAAATCTGTTACTATAGCCGGCACCGCCATTGCTGCGGGAACCGCCAATACAAATATAACTCCGGCAGCAAATGCTGCAAAGAAAATAATACCTCCTGCCAGCCTTATGCCGTATGGCACATTTCTTTCCCTTCCTTTAGTCACTATCCACAGGATAATAAACAATCCCAGGGCAGCAAGAGAGACAGCCGTCCCTGTCTTTAGCCCCTCCGGAATCCATTTTATCTTTACGGAGTTTTTGCCTGCCGGTACATCCACTGCCGTGAAAAGACCGGCAAGACGCATATCCTCTGATACCTCACGCATTTCTCCATTTACACTTATATGCATATCAGGGGTGTAGACCACCGGTATCAGAACCTTACCTTCGTTGTAACTGTTATTTAATTCTAATTCAAGATTGTTTTTATCCTGAACTGCCGTACAGATCTCATTTGCTTTAGTCTCAGCCAAAGCCCCAAGCTTGTCCAGATCCAACTGACCTATACTAAAGAGCGCTTCCTTTGCCGCCGAGGTTTTCCTGAAAGCTATACGCAGATCAAGCGTTTCTCCCGAATACGTCCCAAGATAAATAAGATTATTATTATAATCCGTAAGGCCCTTCTTATTGTGCAGATCCCCGAAATCAGGAAATTCTACAGGCTTTCCGTCCACATATATCTTTACATTCTTATCAAGACGCGTATTAAGAATATCCTGCTCGGGATACTTTTCATCCCTTACAGCCATATACAGTGCCGTTTTTGTTCCGGGTTTGGTTTTAACATTTATATTATTATCCCATTTTGAAAATGTACCTTCCGGAACATCACCCTCAAGTCCGGGTACTGTTATCAGCGGCTCCGAATCCTGTGAAACAGCCTTGTAAAAGGCATTCTGGAAATGTATCCAGTCATTTGCAAAATCTTTATTTTCGAGAACCCTGCCTCTGGCCGCCAGTTCCTTTTGTAATACTTCAAATGCATCACCACTTATGGTCATGGCATAGGGAAGGCTGTAATTCATGTCATACAGCGTATAGGCGCCGGATGTTCTGACCGGTACAGCCAACGCCGGGTCTACAGGTACTTCATTGGAACCGATCACGGAAGTAACATGCATAAGGGCATCCGAAAATACAGTTCCTCCCGTATCCAGCATCCACCAAAAATACTGGGAATAACCCATTCTTGCACTATCTTTTTTTACCCCCTCGCTCATGGCCGCTGTAAAACTGGACAAGGCTCCGCGACGAAGGATAAGGGGATAATTGGCGTTCAGACTGAGATCCGGATTTTTTATACGCTCCGTAGCACTGCTTTCTATCTCCAGACTTCCGAGTGCACTATTGGCCTCCTGAACATAATCCCCTGTCTGATACGGCGTGGTGTATAAAAATGCCGGAACCCCTAAAAATGAATACATCACTATGAATAACTCTGCCAGTACACAGGGGAGTACTGCTGTTACTCTGATAAATCCTGCTCTTTCTTTTCTTTTCAGAAAAATCATAAGCAGATAGAATGCACTTACACCGCCTATGATAGAAGCAAATACAATAAGAGCTGTACCTTCGCTGTGTTTCGGTATAAACCTGCAAACGATCACATAGGCTACTGCCGCAGCTGCTCCGGCTATTATACCGGGCCAGACAGACAGTTTTCCCTTTTGAGCGGACAAAAGATTAATACGCCGTATCTTTCTTTCGTCGCCGGTCAGCCCTGCATCTTTGCCGATATCCGCACTCCTTGATCCATCTGCATAAGATGCGCTTCTGACAGTGTTGTTGTCATGGGAATATCTTGCTGCCACAAATATCAATATAAACGCAGTTATATAACCCATTCTGAGTGAATAGCCGTAGTATGACCCCAAATGCCATACAAGGTTGGTTCCCTGTACAAGTACAGGAAGAATGCCGACGATGGTTAAAAGTGTAAAAAACCATGCGTCATTTTCTTTTCTTTTACGAGCTCTGACAAGTCCGTAAATAACAACAGCCACTGCAAATCCACAACCTGCAAGCATCATAAATCTTTGCAGCGCATCAAGTGAGCCTGTGCTAAATGCACTTTTTAAAAGGATACTTCCATACTCCGAAAACAGCCCCGGGCTTTCATCACTTCTTTGAGAGTGGGAAAGCTGCCTGTATACAGGTAAAAGTATAAATGCGGCCATACCCACTCCCAACACGGCACTTACCACCATACTGAGAGCGTTCTTCAGTTTTCGTCCTTTTTGTGTTTCAAATATAATGTACAGTCCCGCAAAGAAAAGACAAAATACCATGATCATAGCCGCCTGGTAGTAATTGATCACAAACATAACGGCTATCATGATTATAAAAAATGGTTTGCGTCCATCTTTAAGCAAACGTAAAAGTCCCCATACAACCAGCGGAAATATCGCCATAATATCCATCCATGGGGTAAAAACAGGGGCATACATTGCCGCAAATCCACACATGCCATACATAACACTGTATGTTGTCTTTGCCCCGGATGACAGTCTGGGAAAAATATATCTTAAAAAAAGGTACATTGCACAAGCTGCAAAAACACTTTTTGCTATATTCAGCACCCCTATGCTTTCTGATACCAGTTCTCTCGGAAAACAGTACAGTATAAGATTGAAAGGGCTCAGCATGGAAAAAGCCGAAACTGTCATGGAAAGACTAGTCCCCAGTCCTGTGTAGGGATCAAACATAAGCGTCTCTCTTCCGTGCATAACATCCCACAAATGAGAATAGATCGGCGCCACCTGCTGCATATTATCAAAATACTCTACCCTTGCGTTTCCGAACGGCCAGATCCCCTTGCAAATATATGCAGCCAAAAACATTCCCAGTACTATAAGCCCCGGAACTATAAACCATATTACTCTTTCACGATGTATTTTTATGCTATGTCTATTTCTACCGTCCATAATCTGAATACACTGCCTTCTGTCTTAAAGATCAATTCCGTCAGATCATTTTGCGTCACCTCAGGCAGTAAATACTCATATTCTCCCACGGCGACAAACTCTCCAATATCCTTTACCTCTATGGTCCCGTCTTTTCTTTTATGTTTAAATAAAATGGAGACCTTTCCGTCTCCTTTAAAACCGTTTATATTCAATTTCAGAATACCGCCCCGCGGAAGCCCCTGTGTAAATGCAAAAAACATTGAGGCTTCACCGGCACAGTTTTCACTTCCGCCTGTCTGGGTTTCCCGATTTTTCCAACCCTGTCCCTTTGTTATACAAAGAGGCTTATCAGTTTTTCTGTATTTTGAATATCCTATACCGTAAAGCTGAGTGCCGGGCTCATAGGCAAGTCCTCCTTGTCCCGGCCAATCGGAAAGGGTGTGATCCATATAATACATACGGTACTCTGTACCCACTCCGGGATTTTTCCCCAAAAACAGGACAAAGGCATAATATCCTGCAATAGCACCACAGGCTGCATATATACATACACGCCACAAAGGATGCATACGACGCGCTTTTTCTTTGTCCGGTAAATCTTTATACATGCTGCACCTCCACAGCTTACATCCTCACGGTTAAAAACTCCCGGGCTCCTTTAACAGTCACCTGTCTGCGTCCTGCATTCACAAAAAATGTATCTCCTGCTTTAAATCTGTGGACAGTGTCACCGTCATTTGCAAAAATGTCGCCTTCTCCGTCCATAACAGTAATGGCCACAAAAGAGGTTTCGTCTACATCCACCTGTGCCTCATCCTTTCCCCTGAACAACTCTGCACTGAAAAACTCATTCTCGGGAAGCCGTATACGCTCTTCCTTAAGGTCTGCTGTATGAAGGGGGCCCTTTCCTGCTTCTTCCAGATTCAGCGCAATATCTATAACCTCAAGGGCATTCTCAACATGAAGCTCTCTCGGATTTCCGTCATTGCCCTTTCTTGCATAATCATCGATCCTGAACGTAGCATCGGAATTTTGCTGAACCTCGCAAATCAGTATCCCCGGACCTATGGCATGAATAGTTCCTGCCTTAACCATAAAAGAATCTCCGGTTCTGACCGGAACTTTATTCAAAACATCCGTTACACGTCCGCGGGATATAAGTTCTTCCAAGTCAGCTTTAGATATATCCCGGGAAAGTCCGTAATACAGCCAGGCATCCTTCTTTGCATTTACCACATACCACAACTCGTTCTTTCCGAACTCCTGCCCTTTTGCCTTTGCGTAATCGTCTCCGGGATGAACCTGAACAGACAATGGCTTTGCCGCATCTATAAATTTTACAAGAAGAGGAAACTTCTCAAAAGCAGCGCTTTTGCTTCCAAGCACTTCCCTTCCCATCGCATGTACATACTCTGAAAGAGTAAGATCCGCATACTCACCATTTGTTATATGACTTTCTCCGCCTTCCCTGGCTGAAAGTTCCCAACTTTCAGCAATAAGGCCTCTGTCGTCTTTTTTACCGAATCTGTCTTCAAGCCCGGTCCCGCCCCATAAATAATCCTTAAAAGAAGGGGCCAGTTTGATAACCGGCTCTTTTTTCCCATACTCAGCCATCGTTCTCTCCGACTCAACAACTTAATGTAAATATTCACGTATCAGGAGGTGCTTTTTGCTCCCTTCTAAAAGGGAATATCCCTCACCTCCGCCTCGCTAGATATTATAATACTAAAAACCTTTCATTGCGATATTTTATAGGGATTTATTTTAGTATTTCATAAATTTATCATACTAACTCACTCCACTATCCCGGCCAGGTTGTCCCTTATCGCTTTAGCCACATCCGGCTTATTCATAGAGTACACATGCACATGAGTTATACCGTTAGCTATCAGATCAATGATCTGATCAGTAGCGTAAATAATACCGGCCTGCCTCATAGCCTCCGGATTATCCCCGAAATGGTCCACCATATTACGGAAATGTTCGGGCACATTTGTACCTGACAACTCTATGGCTCTTTTAAGCTGATTACCTCTTGTTATAGGCATTACTCCCGGTATGACCGGCACATTTATACCCTTCTCACGTATCCTGTACAAAAAGTTGTAGAAAATATTGTTATCAAAAAACATCTGGGTAGTAAGATATTCACACCCCACATCTACTTTCTTTTTAAGATTATTTATATTTTCTTCTTTATTGGCATCTTCAGGATAGCCTTCCGGATAACATGCCCCGCCCACACAAAAATCTCCGAATTCCTTTATATCCGCAATAAGCTCCGAAGCATATCTGTAATACGGGTAAACTTCACCTTCAAAATCCCTGGGTCTGTCTCCCCTGAGTGCCAGTATGTTTTCAATACCTGACGCCTGCATATCCTTAAGGATTTCATGAATAGATTCTTTGCCGGCTCCCACACATGTAAGATGGGCAATGGCAGGGACCTTATAAATACGCTGTATAGCTCCTGCCAGCCTTACCGTATTGCCTCTTGTGGAACCACCTGCACCGTAAGTCACACTCATGTATTCCGGATGCATGGATGCAAGCTCCAGCACTGCCCTTTCCACCTCGGCGAAATCCGTATCCTGTTTTGGCGGAAATACCTCAAAGGATATAGTGGGTTTTTCTGATGTTAAAACCTCTCTTATCTTCATGCCGTCTCCTGTTTTTAAGTCCTGATATTTGTCAAAATGACACTACTTCTCTTGCCGGTACATGCCCCGGCTCAATACTTACCGCCTCAAGTATAGGGCCTGTCTGTCCGTTGTATGCCGGATGCGGTTCGGTCTTAAGCCTTGCCGTAAGCATAACCCATTCTTTATCATTGAGACTTTCGGCCTCCCCGCTTTCGCATACAAACCCCACGTTTACTATGTCATCCTCACAGCATGTCATAGCCCTTCTTGTGGCTGCAAACTCACCTTTTTCCATGGCTGAGTTTTTCAACACCTGCACATTAAACTTAAATGTCTTTCCTTCGTATTCTGACTGACGCTCCCTCGCATCTATAAACCAAATACCGAAATCGTCGTCCTCCACTTCCACGATATCCTCATCAAGGTCATAGGGAAGTATTTCATTTATGCCGGACATGATCTGTCTGTTTTCATCCTCAAAAATAACGTCAATAGCAGGATTCAGCGCTTTCATACTCCTTCGGAATGATCCAAGATCCATCTCCGTATTACAACGGTTAAAAATAACGCTTTCTGCCGCTTTCACAGTCTCAGCCATTATAGACTGCATATTCTTCCACTGTAACTGAAAAACCGATGCATCCATTATTGTGATGGATTGATAAACAGCCCATCCGTGGGGAAGCTTCATCTGCGCCAGTTCTTTCGGATCCCACATTCCGTTATATTCAATAACAATAGCCCAGGGATCATACTCCTCGTCGAGCTCTTCCAGTTTTTCCGTGGTAAAGCTGTCTTTATCAAGAGAAACCCTGTCTATATCATGTTCATCCAGCAGTTCCCGGTCGTACTCCTCCTCTCCCTCTTCCAGGGTTATGAGGAGCTTATTTTTTGCTTCGTCAAACTGTCCTCCCCGTATTATCTCTGATATAAATGTTGTCTTTCCCGAAGAAAGCTGTCCGTTTATAAGAAATACAGGTATTAAATATTCTTCTTCATCCGGCATAATACACCCCTCTGTCTAAAAAACCTTCCGTCTCCGGTTCTGCCCTCGTTGCTTTTATTGCATATATTAAGAATCTGCAAGTATCTGAAAAATGAAGATCAAACTCCGAACAATTCTTTAATCTTTTCTTTCTCCAGATCCGTACCGATAACTACGATCTTTCCAGTCGTTTCAGGTGTCCCTTCACGGATTTCATACTCCCCGGGAACCATGTCAAAAAACATCCAGTTTCCGGCACTGTCACTGATCATACCCTTAGCTCTGAGTATAGTCCCGTAGCCATTTCCGTCTGCAAGCTTTTCAAGCGCAGCATCAAGCGCTTCTTTTTCTATAACTGCAGGCGTCTCCACAGCCCAGCTCTCAAAAACCTCATCCGCAGCATGATTATGATGACCATGGTCATGACCGCAACCGCAGCTGCAGGAATCCCCCTGATCATGTCCGTGATGATGATGATGATCATGGTCATGATCATGATCGTGGTGATGCCCGTGGTCATGATCGTGATGGTGGTGCTCTTCTTCTCCGTGATGATGATGTCCGTGCTCCCCGTCATGATCATGGTGGCTGTGAGTATGTCCCTCATCATGGTGCTCATGGTGGTGATGGTCATGGTCATGATGCTCCAGATCATGACTGTGATCGTGGTGATCCGCATGATGATCGTGGTCATTTCCTATCTCGCCTTCAGAATGGTCATGGGTATGTTCCTCTTCATGTCCTTCTTCGTGACTGTGATCATGATCATGATGATGGTGATGGGTATGCTCATGCTCCTCACCGTCACCATGGGTGTGGCTATGCCCATGCTCATGTGTATGCTCATGGCTGTGTTCGTGATCATGTTCGTGGTCATGATCATGGTCGTGATCGTGATCATGGTCGTGCGCACCCGCTTCATGCTCATGTCCCTCATCATCATGATAATGGAAATGTCCGTCTCCATGGTCATGATAATGTCTGTCAGGGTGCTCCAATTCATCCATAAGAACATTTACCAGGTCTGAATGTCCTTCCATCTCTGAAAGGATCTTCTTTGCATCCAGCTTTTCCCAATCTGTGGTTACTATTCTGGCATGCTCATTAAGCCCCTGTATTATCTGTGCCGCATCCATCACCTTTCCGTCATCGATAAGCTGGGTACGGCTCAAAATAATAGTGCCGGCACTTTTAATCTGATTATCGAAAAACTCTCCGAAATTTTTATTATAAAGCTTTGCTTTGTCAGCATCCACAACTGTAGAAGCACTGTTAACCACAACATTTTCAAGACCGAGATCCATTACAGCCTTAATAACATCGGAAAGCTTACCCACTCCCGAAGGCTCAATGATTATACGATCCGGCGCATAAGTATCGATAACTTCTTTCAGTGCCGTACCGAAATCTCCCACGAGAGAACAGCAGATGCATCCGGAATTCATTTCTTTTATATCTATTCCCGCATCTTTAAGAAACCCGTTGTCTACGCCAATCTCTCCGAATTCATTCTCTATAAGAACGCACTTCTCACCCTTAAGAGCCTCTTCCAAAAGTTTTCTGATAAGAGTAGTCTTTCCTGCCCCCAGAAATCCTGAAATAATATCTACTTTAATAATCTTTTCTGCCATAATCTTACCCCTTTCATAAAAGTCCGTCATACAACGGACTAAAAATTTCAATCCATTCTCAAATACGTGCCCTTATTCTCTCCATTCCGTAAATATTATCACCAATAGAATTCGAATTCAAGATACACCATATCCCTTTTATCCCGTTATCCTGTCCAGAACCTTAAAGTAATCCTTAAAGGTTTTTGAGCAGCATTCCTGATTGTCAATTACAATTCCGTCTGCCACAAGTCCGGTTAGTGCAAAAGCCATAGCCATACGGTGGTCATTGTAGGTTTCCACCACTGTCGGTTTTATTCCGACATTTCCCACAGGGCGTATGGACAAACCGTCCTCGCGTTCCGTCACATCCACTCCCATTTTCTTTAACTCCGCGGCCATTCCGTGTATGCGGTCCGACTCCTGCTTTCTGATATGTGCCACATTTCTGATATTTACTTCCGAAGAACAAAAAGGTGCAATGGCTGCCAGCGTCATGGTCTGATCAGAGAAATCACGCATATCTGCATCTATCCCCGCAAGTCTTTCGACTTCCGGACCCTTTAGAACGATCCCTTCGGGAGTATCCTTTATACTGCAGCCCATCTTTTCCAGCAGATCCAACAATCTTATATCCCCCTGCATAGATGTTTTGTGTATTCCCTCAAGAAGAACCTGCCCTCCTGTCACGGCCGCCGCGGCAAAAAAATATCCGGCAGCCGATACATCCGGCTCCACCTCATACACATTGCCCTCGGCAAATGCGTCGTCCTTTCCCGGTTCATACTCCTGTCCGGGCTCTGTAATAAAAACAACCTGACTGTCATCATTGCCATTTTCTTCCGATACCTTCACGCCAAACTGTTCCATAACCTTGAGCGTCATCATAACATATGCGCCTTTTCCACGGCTTCCGTCTACCCGTATCTTAAAAGGCGTCCCCGTCCTTTCGGCCACCAATGGGGATAGCATAAGCAGGGCGCTCAAAAACTGGGTGCTCTGGTCAGAATCAACCACTGTCTCTACGGGAAAAGCTTTTATTTTTCCGGGATCCGCAAAACACCCCCTGATCCTTACCGGCAAATGCCCCGTTTCTTTCAGGTACTCAATCTCCGTCCCAAGTAAACCAAGGGCATCAAATAGCGGCTTCATTGGTCTTTTTTCCATTTGTTCCGAAGCCTGTATCTCATATTCTCCTTCTGAAAAAGCAAGCATTGCCGTAATAAATCTGGCCGCCGTACCGGCGCTTCCCACATACACTCTGCCCTGCCTAGACGGGATCAGGCCTTTTCCGCCCCGGATACTTATACTGCACTCTCCCGGATCCGGAGACTCATTTACTTCAACAGGAAATCCCAGTTCTTTAAGAGCATTGGCGAAAACTTCCGTATCGTCAGAAAAAAGAACTCCCCGTAAAGTAGTCCTAATACCCGAAAGAGCGCTTATTAAAAGCGCTCTGTTGGTTATGCTCTTTGACCCGGGCACTCTTACCCGGGCATCAAGAGACTTATTCATTTTTTTTACATGGTATTGTGACATTTTATCTACCGTTAATCAAAATCTATACCCTTGGTCTTTCTGTCGGCAATGGGTATATACTCTCTGTGTCGTCCCACATATCTGTATGCAGGTCTGATGATCTTGCCCGCATTTACAATCTCTTCAAGTCGGTGTGCACACCAGCCGGATATTCTTGAAACCGCAAACATAGGAGTATAGAGCTCTTCAGGAATACCAAGCATTGAATAAATAAGCCCGCTGTAGAAGTCTACGTTGGCACATACCGGCTTAAACATCCTGTGTCTTGATGCGATAAGTGCAGCGGCCTCCTTTTCAACCAGATCATACAGAGCAAACTCATCTTCTCTGCCCTTTTCTGCCGCAAGCTTTCTTGCAAACTCTTTCAGAATAACTTCCCTGGGATCGGACAGCGTATAAATAGCATGTCCCATACCGTATATAAGACCCGATCTGTCAAATGCTTTTTTATCCAGGATATTCAAAAGGTACTCACAAACCTCTTCCCTGTTTTTCCAATCCTTGACATTTTCCTCCATATCGGCAAACATATGCTGCACTTTAAGATTGGCTCCGCCGTGCTTGGGACCCTTAAGAGAAGCAATAGCCGCCGCAATGGCAGAATATGTATCCGTACCGGAAGATGTAACCACATGTGTAGTAAAGGAAGAGTTGTTTCCGCCGCCATGCTCTGCATGAAGCACGAGACAAATATCCAAAACCTCTGCCTCCAAAGGAGTGAACTGACCATCCTCACGTATCATCCGCAAAATATTTTCCGCAGTGGACAGCCCTTTCTTGGGCGTCTTTATACTGAGGGAATCATCAAGATGGAAATGTCTGTACGCACTGAAGCTGTATGCTGCGATCAAAGGCATCTTTGCTATAAGCTGAAGCGACTGACGAAGTACATTTTCCACGGAAGTATCATCCGGCGCCTCGTCATATGAATAAAGAGCCAGTATATTTTTCATGAGAGCGTTCATGATGTTGTCATTGGTAGCCTTCATGATCACATCACGTGTAAATGATCCGGAAAGCTCCTGAAGATCTGAAAGTATCCTCACGAAGCCGTCCAGCTGTACCTGTGACGGGAGCTCACCGAAAAGCAAAAGATATGTTATCTCCTCAAATCTGAACCTGTCACCCTTAAAGTTTTCTACAATATCACGTATCTCATACCCCTGGAAAAACAGCTTGCCGTCCACGGGCGTCTTCTGGCCGTCCTTGTTTTCATGACCGCACACATCGGATATCTCTGTAAGTCCGGTAAGGACACCATTTCCGTTTACATCACGCAGTCCTCTTTTAACATCGTACTCTATGTAAAGGTTCGGATCTATCTTGTTTATCTTGATGGCCTGGCGCACAAGCTGTGCAATGTGTTCGTCATCCAGACAATGTATCTTCATCATATCTTCATTGGTCATATTTTTTAGCAACCTCCTTTTCAAAAGTTGAGTATTCGGTTTATTATACTATAAATTACTGTGTTTTGGCAAACTCACTTATGGCCTTAAGCCTGTGATTTACACCTGATCTACCAAGGGGCGGATCCAGCATCTCTCCCAGATCCTTCAGACTTGCATCCGGATTTTCAAGACGAAGTCTCGCCACCTCTCTAAGCCCCTCTTTCAATACCTCCAGACCGAAATTATCTCTTATGTATTCTATGTCCTTTATCTGCTCAACCGATGCAGCTACGGTTTTTTTCAAATTGGCAGTTTCGCAGTTTACCTTACGGTTTACATTATTCCTCATATCCTTTAGGATCATTATGTTATAGAAATCCATCTGGGCAGTAAACGCTCCCATCAGGTTCAAGGCATCGGTAATGTTTGATCCGTCCTTTAGATATACTATCCTGTTTTTCTTCCGCTCTATGCTCTTTACATCCAGGGAAAATCCTTTCAGAATACCTGCCACAGCCTCTGCTTCCTCCGGATATTTACACACTATCTCAAAATGATATGCTCCGTTGGGATCGTTTACGGATCCCGCGCAAAGAAATGCCCCACGCAAATAAGCCTTTTTACAGCAATCATTGCGCATCAATATAGCAGAAACAGGCTTTCGTTCAAACCTGATCCCATCCGGTCCCGCTGTCATCCATTTAATACCCATCAACAGCTGTTCTGCCTTTTCCCTGTTTGCCAATATAAGTTTTCCGGGTACGATCTCGCAGTCTGCTTCTGACACGGAAAATGCTGCTGACAGAAGATCCTTTATCACTCCGGGTACCAGTTCATTTTCATGACGAAATATAACTTTTCCATCTTTATACTCCGCACAAAAAGCCGCCATGGCCGAAAGCTGGGCCACGCGGCAATGCTTTGGAGCTTCAGCCTTTGCCGCCAGCTCCTTTTTTACATTATAAGAAAAAGACATAAATCAAAAACCTATCTTTCTTACCTCAAGTTCAAGCTCAACGCCCGTTTGTTCCATCACAACTCTTTTTATCTCATTAGTGAGCGCAACTACATCTTCTGCCGTAGCACCGCCTTTGTTAATTACAAAGCCGGCATGTTTTTCAGAAACAGCCGCGCCTCCCACCGTTCGTCCCCTGAAGCCTGCTTCATCTATCAGCTGGGCTGCATAGTAGCCCTCAGGTCTTTTAAATGTACTCCCTGCACTGGGCATATCCAGCGGCTGTTTGGTGCGTCTTTTTTCGGTAAGAGCATCAATGCCCGCTCTGATCTCCTGCTTATCTCCTTTTTCAAGACACAGAACAGCCTCCAGCACAATGTATCCGTTATCGCTGACAGCACTGTGACGATAGGAAAAATCCATTTCTTCGTTTGAAAGACGTTTTACATTTCCATCTCTGTCAGCTACAAGTACAGACTCCACTACATCCTTCATCTCACCGCCGTAAGCACCGGCATTCATCATGACTGCCCCTCCGACAGTTCCCGGAATACCCGTGCCAAACTCAAAACCGGTAGCTTCATGCTCCAGCAAAAACATCCCCAGTCTCCACATCCTGGTTCCTGCCTTAGCTGTAAAATGCATACCCTTATCGTCCTCGCCGTCAAATGTAACCCCGGCAAAATCATCCAAAAGCTTTACTGCCACTCCTCTGAATCCGTCATCACTTACAAGAAGATTGCTGCCGTTTCCCATGAAGAAAAACGCTGTTTCGTTTTCTTTAAAAAACTTTAAAAGTTCCGTAACCTGTTCTATCGTTTCCGGAGTAACCAGAAAATCCGCTTCCCCTCCGATCTTAAAAGTGGTGTGGTCCCTCATAGGTTCATTTTCATAAACCTTCTCGTCTCCCACTATCCGCTTTAATTCCACGCCGATATTTCCCTTATCCGTATCTGTTATCAAAATAATCCTCCGTTTGTAGATGCCTGTATTTCCTTATATTCTGTGAGCCCGCACTCTTTTTTGCAGTTCTGCCGCCGCGTTATAGCCCATACGTCTCTGCCTGTGGTTTAATGCCGCCGCTTCAAGTATAACTGCCAGATTCCGTCCCGGACGCAAAGGTATAGTATAACATGTAACCCTGTTTCCAAGGTATTCTATATAATCGTCCTCTTCTCCCAGCCGTCTGTATTTCTTGTCAGGATCCCATTCCTCAAGCTTTACCACCATGTCGATACGCTGGGTATCAAGGACACTGTTCACTCCGTAGAGATTTTTAATATCAAGAATACCTATCCCCCTTAGCTCCATAAAATGCTTGGTCATCTCCGGCGCCATACCTATAAGCGTCTCATCGCTGACCTTTCGTATTTCCACTGCATCATCCGAAACCAGACGGTGCCCTCTTTGTATAAGCTCTATGGCCGCCTCGCTTTTGCCTATGCCGGAATCTCCGGTTATAAGCACACCTGCGCCGTTTATATCCACAAGCACACCATGGATGAGTATCCCCGGGGCCAGTCGCACATTTAATCTGCGCATTATCTCCGCTATAAATGCAGACGTATTGTCCCCGCTCTTAAAAACAGGTGTATAATACTCCCTTGCCAGATCCAATACTTCTTCTTCCGGCTCCAGATTTCTGCAAAAGATCATACAGGGTATACCGCAGGCAAATACCTTCTTATACCTGGAAAGCCGCTCAGGAAGCGGCAGCATGCTAAGATATGAATACTCCACATTTCCTATGATCTGTATCCTGTCGTTGTCAAACTGATCGAAAAATCCCGCCAGCTGAAGCGCCGGCCTGTTTACCTCGGGCACGTTTATAAATGACTCTGATATATCAAGTTCAGGTGTGAGATTGACCAGCCCCAGCCTTTCTTCAATGGCCGTCAGCATTACACGCTGCATATTTTCATCTTTCATAACATTATCTGACATATAAAACCCCCTTATTTCAACCTGACCTTACGTATATAGTTGTCATCTATAAGATAGTAGTCGCTGCCGCCGTTTGACATAAGTGCCAGCACCGGTGTGTCATTGGTCTGCTCAGTTATAAAGCGTCCGCTGTTTTTCATCAGAGCAAAACGGTTCCCCGAGGTCATGACCACATTGTCCCCGGCGAAGTGATATTTGTCATAACTTTCCGGAAGATCGGTCTCTCCCGTTTTAGAACCGGCGCTGTTGAAAACCATTATCCTGTCAGGAATCCGGGCTCCCTCTGTATGCATAACGATCCCCAGGCGGTCATCACTGTTAAAAGCCTTTACGATCTGCGTGTTAACATCCTCTGCAACTGAAAACTCCCCGGTTTGTTCCGGTTCATTGCCAAAGCCGTAAAACCGCACATGCCTTTCAGATACAGCGGCTACCGTATCATTCCCAAAAAAACAAATATCTCCCGTCAGCCCTTCTCCCGTAGTGACTATCTCTCCTGCCGGTTTTTTGCTTTCTTCTTTGGTATTGTCAAAATCGTAGAATCTGATGCCTGATTCTATACCGTCGCTTCCCGCCTTCACATAGGAATAGGCAAGGCGGCTGCCGGTGTCATTTATAGCTATATCTATAGGTGTTCCGTCACCGTCTATAGCCGTCTTGACAGAATATATAACACTGCCGTCCGTATCGTACAGCTTTATAAAACTGTCGCGCTCATCCTGGAGCAGAACCGCAAAAGCTCCTGTTTTTGAAGCATCTGCCTGCAATACGGAGTAGCCGGTCTGTATCACTCCAAGCTGTCCGGTCTCATCAAATACAGCCACCTGATTTCCCTTGATGTCGGCAAAAACCACCTTGTCACCCTTGCATCTGTATACCGGCTGTTCCATGTTTAGAGATACGTTCCATTCTTTATTGCCGCCTGCATTTATGTATTCCATGCCGCTTTTCGAATAACGTATGTAGCCGTTTTTATAAGACACATAACCTGAACCGGATTCATCTTCTCTTTCCACCGATGACAACATCTGATATGAAGAATATGTCCTGGTCGCAAGAATAATAGCCGTAAGAGCCGCTGCCGCTGCTGCCGCAATACCTACCGCTATCCACATATTTCTGCGGCGTGTCTTACGATGTTTTATTTTTTTCCGCATCAGTGACAGTTCGTCATTGTTTTCCTGTGTCTTGGTTTTTCCCATCAATGCGTTTCCCTTGATCAATTATTTTTGTAATAGTTTATAAGACATCCGTCACTGATGATCTGTCTTTCATCATCCGTAAGCTGGCCTGTTGCCATCTCAAACTCTTTCATATCTTTTGTGACTACATATGCTTTCGTCTGCTCTTTGCCCGACTTTATCATATCTGCAGCATCCGGTATGAAGATATAATCTCCGTTTTCAAAAGGAAGATCGCCCTTCTCTATGAGAAAAGGTACCATTCCCCAGTTTATAAGATTGGAACGGTAACGCTTTGTAGCATACTCTCTTGCTATATTTGCCCATCCGCCAAGTACCTTCTGGCATGATGCCGCCTGCTCTCTGGCAGAACCGTCTCCGGGCTTTTCGGCAAATATAGTACTTCCAATGCCTGTGTTTTCAGGAGTTGCTCCAAAAGCATCCTTTATTTTGTTCAATACATCCTCTATCTCAGGACAGGCTTTTACGATATCAGCCCCTTCTTCTCTGGCTTTTTCAGCCAGCTGTACTTCTTTTGCCCTGGGCACATAGTCAGGATCCTTTCTGGAAAGTGCAAACTCAGCCAGCGCAAGAGGGTTGGATCTGTAGGAGCTTGTCTCTCCTGAAGGTATAAGCTCATCCGTCGTTGTAACGGGATCATGTATCTCTGATACTACCTTTATGAGCAGATTCTGAGGTAATGCCACCATAGCCGGCCAGTCTTTGATATTGGGACCGAAACGAAGCTCTGCATCTTTTTCAGCCACACCCTTGCTATCATATACTCTGTTCTCGTAAATCTCGGCATCAAAATGATACAGCGGCCTTGTGTAATCCACATCAGCCAGTTCTGTCGCCGGGGTAAGGAATCCTTTGTTGGCTGCTGTTGCGGCAATAGATCTGGCATCCATAAGTGCCACTGAAGAAATCTGACCGTTCTGAAGCTTAGAACCCTCACGGTTCGGGAAGTTTCTTGTAGTATGTCTTATGGAGAAGCTGTTGTTGGCAGGTGTATCACCCGCTCCAAAGCAGGGTCCGCAGAATGCCGTTTTTACAATGGCTCCCGTAGCCATAAGATCCGCCATACGTCCGTTCTTGAGAAGCTCCATATATATAGGCGTACTTGCGGGATATACTGAAAGAGTAAACTCATCGCTGCCGATAGAGCGTCCCTTAAGAATATCCGCCGCATCACAGATATTTTCATAACCGCCGCCGGCGCATCCGGCTATGATACCCTGCTCTACATAAAGCTTTCCGTCTATGATCTTATCTGTAAGTGATAATGTCACCTTATCTCCAAGAAGCGCCTTGCTCTTTTCTTCACAGTCATGGAGAATGTCTTTAAGGTTGGCATTTAACTCCTCGATAGTGTATGTATTGCTGGGATGGAAGGGCAGAGCTATCATAGGCTTTATCTTTGAAAGATCCACATACACAACACCGTTATAATATGCACCTTCTCCGGGAAGAAGCTCTTTGTAAGCATTTTCCCTGCCATGGATCTCAAGATATTCTTTTGTCTTGTCATCTGTCTGCCAGATGGATGAGAGGCATGTGGTCTCTGTAGTCATTACGTCCACACCGATACGGAAATCCATGGAGAGATTTTTTATTCCGGGTCCCACAAATTCCATAACCTTATTTTTCACATATCCTTTGTCAAACACCTCACCTATAATGGCAAGAGCCACGTCCTGGGGTCCCACGCCCTTTGCCGGCTCACCTGTCATATATATGGCTATAACCTCAGGTCTGGGTATGTCATACGTCTTATTCAGAAGCTGCTTTACCAGCTCCGGTCCGCCCTCTCCCACAGCCATTGTTCCTATGGCGCCGTAACGGGTATGAGAATCGGACCCCAGGATCATTCCTCCGCTTTCAGCCATCACCTCTCTTGCATACTGGTGAATAACCGCCTGATGAGGAGGCACATACGCACCACCAAATTTCTTTGCTGCCGAAAGTCCAAAGAGATGATCGTCTTCATTTATGGTACCGCCCACGGCGCAAAGAGAGTTGTGGCAGTTTGTAAGAACGTAGGGTATCGGAAACTCCGTAAGTCCTGATGCTCTGGCCGTCTGTATGATACCCACATATGTTATGTCATGGGAAATGATCTTATCAAATTTCACTCTGAGATCCTGCATATTGCCGGAGGTGTTATGAGCATCCAGTATACCGTATGCCATGGTGTTTTTCACGCCCTCTTCTTTAGATACACCACCGAGTGCTCCTGCATTTGCCGGCGTATCCTCTACCATTTCCCCGTTAATTAAAAATGCTCCGTTTTCACTTAGTTTTATCATGTTTATTCTCCTTAAAAATCCGGTCACAGCACCGGCTTAAACTATTATATATTTTTATACCGACTCCGGGAAATACTGCATCTTCCCCGGACTTTCATACATATTGTTCAATCAGACCAACTTACAGGCAGCTTTTAACCTTTTCAAGCATCTCCTGCCTTGCGTCATCTGTCAGCTCTTTCGGGTTCCAGCCTACATTTACACCGTCCCCCTTATATCTGGGGATAAGATGCATATGAAAATGAAACACTGTCTGCCCGGCAATCTCTCCGTTGTTTTGCACTACATTTAAACCATCCGGTTCAAAGGCTTTCTTTAAGGCATTGGACACCTTCACGGCAACAGCAAATATCCTTTCGGCCTGCTCATTCGTCAGATCATATATTCCGTCGGCATGGCTCTTGGGAATAATAAGAACATGACCTTCACTGGCCGGTCCGGCATCAAATATAACCTTCACCAGATCATCTTCATATATGGCATCTACCGGGATATCTCCGTTTGCGAGCCTGCAAAAAATACAATCGTCCTTTTTCATAACTCTAAACCCCCTTATTTTTTTGCTTTTTATTGTAACATAAAACCTGAAAATAAAAAACCGCCGTGTGTAAGCGGTTGATTATTTTCCTGAAAGTTTTCCTTTGATCCTGACGACTTCTTTTTTTGCATAAATCATCATTTTATAAATCCTGTAGGCAATGAGATTGCGTTTTACTTCCTGTCCGTTTCTAACAGCACTTCCTTCATACCAGGCACTTTCCCTGAGCTTCCCCTTCACTACCCCCAGCATAATGGCAGCCTTTATCCACGGATGGTTGGACTTTAGTTCGTCCAAAGTCATGGGCGCCGCCATCTGCTGCTCATTTTCATCCAATACGTCATCAGAAAAAGGAAGATCCCCGTAAACTACCGCTTCCCGAATGGTGGGTGTGCTCATAAACGTTTCAAGAAGCCGTCTTACTGTCTCTCTTTCAACTGACACTTTCCCGCCTGCCCATCCGCAGGTTCCGGATCCGCATTCACTCCTTTTGGTTCTCATGCCCGAAATAACTTTTAAAAACGATGTATTTGTGTCTGTCTTGTGGGATGAGTTTTTCAACATCTTTTTATAAATAATTTCACACAACCTGACGGTATATTCCGAAATAAACTCTTCCGTCATTCTGTTGAATTCCAGATTTGTATCTCTTATCTGTGCATATACCGGAAATACCCGGACTTTTTCTGTCTCATTTCCCGTAACATCTCCGTACTCTTTTTTATATCCGAGAGTCATTCCGTGGGGCGCTGAAAAAATTCCTTCGAACAGACAGTTACTAAATCCCGCTTTTCTTTTCGCACCGTATCCGGGGCCGAAATAATAACAGTAATAATCCTTCGTATCCACATCTTCCGGAAGTTCATAGAGCCCCCAATAATATCCCTTTATATCTGTAGGAACGATTCCTTTTCCCGTGTCTTTTTTGATGTTGTCCACCAGCCGTCTGAGTACCTTTTGCATGGATCCCGTCCATCCGCTGTCTACCAGTGCATATGGAATATCATCAAGAAGCCCCTCACTCTGCAGATAATCTCTGAGCAAAGGATATTTTCCTCGGGAAATATCCTCAACAGACTTTTTAAAAAACTCATTGTTACTGAGGTCTGCCTTAAGCTCGGCCAGTTTCGCATAAGGGATTATCCCCATTTTGTCCCACTTGTCCGTCAGCTCCCTTCCGATGCCCTCTTTGGCGCTCTCATCCAGGCCGGCACGGCTGAGGATTTTGTTAAATGTAACATCTATCCCGCCTCTGCATATATAATCCAGCGCCTCATCCATATCCAAATGATACATGGGCAGTCTTACGGAATATCTGGAGCAGCTTAAATAACGGCAATCTATGTCCAGCCCCAGTCTGTTACAGTAAGCCAAAGCGGTTTTATACATAAAGTATCCGTCTCTGGCAAGAAAATAAAGGCGCTTATGCCCTTTTTTCAATGCAGAGCCAAGCACCCATAAAACAAAATCATTCATCGCAGGAGCCAGGACATATAAGCTTACGTCCCTTATTACGTCCTCCCGGAGATCTCCCGTCCGGCTACGGTCTGCAGCCCCCTTTAACGGCAAAGAAAGTAAGTGTGATGCCCAAAGAATGTATCTGTATCTTTTTCTTCTTTTACTCTGTGTATCTTCCCATATACCGTAATCCAAACAATCACCCCTCACCTATATATCTTTTGATCTTAAGTCTCAGCTTGTGAGGCATAAAGCCTGACAACAGGGGTTTTATAACGTAAGCAGAGTTTTTTATATTTAACATACCAAGGAGCCCGAATCCGCGAAGCCTTATCCCTGCTTCTTCCATCTGATAATAGTACCCTTTGCGTCTGGACGTCTGGCTGTCTTCCCTGTATATAAAGAGAAACTCCTGAAGATTATAGCCCGTGTAACCTTTTGAATACAGCCTCATAAAAAGCTCATAATCCTCTCCTCTGCGCAGCTTGCTGTATGGATTTTCTTTCAAAACCTCCGCTTTAAACATCACCGCCGGATGTATGAACGGACTGAAGCTCAGGAAATCCTCCTTCTTTGGTTCCTCGGGAAGGATCCTCTCTCCCCAGTTTCCCGTTTCGTCCATAAGAAAGGCATTACATCCCACCCAGGCATATCCGGGATTGTTCTCCAAAAACTCAAACTGTTTCTGAATACGCCCTGAATCGGAAAAGTCATCGTCATCCATACGGGCAATATATTTACCTGCAGCCTTTCTCACACATTTATTCAAAGACACCGCCAGCCCTGAATTTATGCAATTGCTCACCAGGGTTATCCTCGGATCCTTTGCCGCTACTTTTTCAAAAAAAGATTCATATTTTTCAGAGGACCCGTCATTGCACATGATCAGTTCCCAATCGGTAAATGTCTGGTTTATTATGGATTCTACCGCTTTTACAAAATGTCTCCTGTTGGGATTGTAGGCACTCATAACGACACTGACCTTTACCTGTCCGTTTTCGTCATCCGGGTTCTGTGCTTGATCCTTCTTCATTTCCATAACTGCCTGTCTGTCCTTTCATATATACCGCTCATGATCAATACGGTGTTTTTTTTATCGAACTGTTCCACGGAACTTCTGCAATATTCCTTCATTTTTCTCAGCCTTTCCGGACTAAGGTGCCTTATCGTCTCAAGATTCTTTTTATAAGCCTCACAATCATCCCATGCGCAAATATATCCGTTTTCTTCAGGGATCATATATTCTCTGGTGCCACGGTTGTCCGCCGCAATAACGGGAACCCCCATTGCCAGCGCCTCTATGGCAGCCATCCCCAGGCCTTCGCGTCTCGAAGGGAAAATAAAGGCATCGGCACATCCAAGCACCGGCTGCACCGGCGTTCTGTATCCGAAAAATGTGATCACATCCGAAAGCCCCAGCTTTTCTACTGTCTGTATCAGTTCATCCCGGTAATAACCATCGCCGCAAATACCGTACTTAAGATCACCCAATGTCTTTTCATCTTTCATTTTTTTTAACATCTTTATAACGGTAATGTGGTTTTTATTCCGGCTGAACTCTCCGACCGAAAGAAGGAAAAAAGTATCCGGTGAAATCCCCAGCGTCTGTCTGGCCGATCTTTTTTCTTCATCACTCATCGGCTTAAAGGCTTCCAGATCTATCCCTACTCCCGGGATCTTGTAGACCATCCCGCCTTCGCGCATCCTGAATTTGCGGGCGTTGCTGTAGTCTTCGGAATTAATGGTTATTATTACATCCGTGGATCTTGCAAGGTACTTCTCCGCCATGTAAAAAAGCATATATGAACTCCCGGGTGCACCTTTGTAAAAATGAAATCCATGGGTAGTATAAATAACCTTTACCCCTCTTGCAGCGCATTTTTTTCCGGCCATACGCCCCAGAACGCCTCCTACCGGCGTATGACAGTGAATAAGTTTTATATCTTCTTTTTCTATTATGTCTATAATCTGACCCAGGGCTTTTTTATTCATTTTCCTTTCAAAGGGAGACTGGGCTATATCTATATGATGAAAAATGACACCCCGACGCACCAGTTCTTTTTCATCATAGATATAATTGGGCACATAACGGTTGGCTGCATAATGAACTTCATACCCTAGGTCCTGGAGAATCTTAACATTATCCATCTCAAACTTATATAAAAAACCACTTACTGTAGTTATAATAAGTACTTTTTTCATCCGTATCCGCCCTTAGAATAATAATATCCGCGAAAGTATATTATAACTGATAACGGCACTTTATTTCAACTTTTTTTCACAATTTTTTTATTCCCACTCAATAGTACCACAGGGCTTGGGGGTCAGATCGTAAAGGACTCTGTTTATACCCTCTACTTCCTTTGTGATCCTGTCTGTTATCTTTCTTAAAATATCATAAGGAATCTCTTCTATAGTCGCCGTCATGGCATCTACAGTATTTACCGCACGTATTATTACAGGGTAGGCGTAGCTTCTTTTTCCGTCCTCTGATACTCCTACGGATCTGAAATCAGGTACCGCCGTAAAATACTGCCACACCCTGCCCTCAAGGCCGGCAGCGGCAAACTCTTCCCTGAGAATAGCGTCCGACTCTCTTACGGCTTCCAGGCGGTCTCTGGTAATCTCTCCCAAAACCCTTACTCCGAGTCCCGGTCCGGGAAAAGGCTGGCGATATACTAAGCTGTCCGGCAGTCCCAGCGCCTTGCCTACAACACGTACCTCATCCTTGTACAGAA
>CAMOUW010000009.1 GCA_946626755.1 uncultured Clostridia bacterium | reverse complement strand
CGCCCGACAGACACGGGGCAATACTTGCCATGGGAGTGTTCTTCCATATAGCTATACAGGTGTTTATGAATATAGCCGTTGTAACCAATATGATGCCGAATACCGGCGTGACGCTGCCGTTTATAAGCTACGGGGGATCATCCGTAGTTCTGATCATGATAGAAATGGGTATAGTGCTGAATATATCACGTCAGATACCCTGTAAATAAGTGGAAGGTAAAAGCTTTGACTAAGACAGCTAAAGGAAAAGTAAAAAAAAGGCGGGGGCGCATACTCCTGCCTGTTATAAGCATAATAGCCGCTGCGGCGGCTGTTTTTGCGCTGATAATAGTCTTCGGCTTCAGGACAAAGCATGTTGCCTTCAAAGGGACGGAACGTCTGAGTGAAGAGCAGCTAAATGAGTATATCCTGGATAATAAAATGCCCAATTCATTTATGTATAAGTTCTTTGATAAAAAAAATAAATATGTACCTCTTATCAGTACATATGATGTAGAGCTTAAAAGTCCGGATACTCTGGAGATAACCGTACATGAAAAAGATCTGATAGGTTACATCAGAGTAGGTGATCAAAACGTATATGTGGACAGCGAGGGCAAGGCGGCAGATGTCTGGGATATGACATACGAAGATATTCCGCTTTTGGAGGGCATAAATGTAAGCGAAGCAGTTCCGGGAAAAATACTGCCTATAGAAGAAGGCGTGCTGGAAGCTGTAAAAAAATACGGAAATGCTTTCAAGAAATATGGTATAGATTCGGACAGGATCTCATTTGACGAAGAGGGCAATGTGACCATGCACATAAAAGATGTCACCGTATTATGTGGCAGTGCAGCATATGCAAATGAAAAAACAGACCGGATCAGCCGTCTTTCAACAGAGTTTGACGGGATAGAAGGGATTCTTGATCTTAAAGATTTTGACGGAACACAGAGAAATCTGTATGTAAAAACCGCAAAAGATACAAAAGAAACAGAAGAATCCGAAGAGACAGAATATGAAAAATATACTGAAGACACAGAAGAAACAGTAGAATACACGGAAGATAAGGAAGATACAGAAGATATAGAAAAGACAGAAACAACAGGGGAGACCGGAGAATAAATACAACTGTAGATCAGTCAGATACAGGGTCTCGTATTGTTAAACAGTAATGGATCAGTAAAATTTATGGAAATTTTACTAAATAATCAGTTGAAAAAATAGTAAAAAAATTATAGAATATACAAAAGTATGCAATTTACTCATAAAGAAGAATCAAGCGAAATAAACTAAGGAGGGCTAAAGCCTTGTTGGAGATAAATACAAACGATGTGGAACCGGTAGCAAAGATAAAAGTAGTAGGCGTCGGCGGAGCGGGTAACAACGCAGTGAACCGTATGGTAGAAGCCAACATCGGAAGTGCCGAGCTTATCGGGATAAATACAGACAGCCAGGCACTGGCCAGATGTAAGGCACCCATGACTATACAGATCGGTGAAAAGGTTACAAGAGGTCTGGGCGCAGGTGCTCAGCCTGAGATCGGTCAGGAAGCGGCTGAAGAAAGTATTGAAGAGATTTCAAAGGCTATAGAAGGTGCGGATATGGTGTTCGTAACCTGCGGTATGGGAGGCGGTACAGGTACCGGCGCGGCTCCCGTCATTGCCAACATAGCCAAGAGACAGGGAGCTCTTACTGTTGGTGTTGTTACAAAGCCTTTCCTTTTCGAAGGTAAGAAGCGCCTGGATAATGCCATCTCCGGTATAGAGAAGCTCAAGGATAACGTGGATACACTCATCGTTATCCCCAACGACAAGCTTCTTCAGATCGTAGATAAAAGAACATCTATGCCTGAGGCTCTTAAGAAAGCAGATGAGGTGCTCCAGCAGTCAGTACAGGGTATCACAGACCTTATAAATGTACCTGCACTTATTAACCTTGACTTTGCCGATGTTCAGACGGTTATGAAGGATATGGGATTTGCACATATCGGTATCGGACAGTCTGCAGGTGATGACAAGGCTATGGAAGCAGTACAGCAGGCTGTTACAAGTCCTCTTCTTGAGACCACTATCAGCGGAGCTGAAAATGTCATTATAAATATTTCCGGAAATGCATCACTTGACGATGTAAATATTGCGGCAAGCTATGTTCGTGAGATGGCGGGCGAAGAGGCCAACGTTATATTCGGTGTTATGTTTGATCCTGACGAGTCAGACAATGTGACTATCACTGTTATAGCTACAGGTATGGATGACAAAGAGCTTGGTCGTATAGGTACAGCTAAAAGGACAGGAGCAGGTGCAGGTTACGGAGGAGGTTCCATTCCCAGGACACAGCCTCAGCCTCAGGCACAGCCCCAGCAGTCTGTGAATCAGCAGCGTTCCGTATCTCAGAATTCTTACAACGGAGGCATGGGAGACATACCCGTCAGACCTGCACCGCAGGAAAGACCGGCACCCCAGGCAACTCAGGGCGGAACAACAGGTGGCATACGTATTCCCGAATTCTTAAGAGACAGATAATATTACAATTTTTACAAGATCACAGCCCTCCCCCCCGGGGGAGGGATTTTTTTTAGAAATGATTTGAGCAGGAGGATAAAATGGCGGATAATCAGAAGTACATCCGTAATTTTTGCATAATAGCCCACATAGATCACGGAAAATCCACGCTGGCTGACAGGATTATCGAGCTTACCAGAACTCTTACCGAAAGAGAGATGATGGAACAGGTTCTTGACAATATGGATCTGGAAAGAGAACGAGGCATTACCATTAAAGCACAGGCGGTACGCCTTAAGTATGAGGCAAAAGACGGACAGGAGTATGTATTTAATCTGATAGATACTCCCGGTCATGTGGATTTTAACTACGAGGTATCCAGATCGCTTGCAGCATGCGAAGGAGCCATACTTGTGGTGGATGCAGCGCAGGGGATTGAAGCCCAGACCCTTGCCAATGTATATTTGGCGTTGGATCACAATCTGGAGGTTTTTCCTGTTATAAACAAGATAGATCTTCCCAGTGCGGATCCCGACAGAGTAAAAGAAGAGATAGAAGATGTTATCGGACTGGAAGCACAGGATGCACCGCTCATTTCCGCAAAAAACGGGATAAACATCGAAGATGTGCTGGAGGCTGTTGTGAAAAATGTGCCGGCTCCCCAGGGGGATCCTGATGCGCCTTTGTCAGCTCTTATTTTTGACTCATTTTACGATGCATACAAGGGAGCAGTTATATTTGTACGCGTAATGAACGGAACAGTGAAAAAGGGTACAAAGATAAAGCTTATGGCTACGGGAGCAGTAGAAGAGGTGGCTGAAGTGGGGACATTCGGGCCGGGACAGTTCCTTCCCTGTGACGAGATTGCTGCAGGTATGGTAGGCTACATAACGGCGGCCATAAAAAATGTAAGGGATGTAAATGTAGGAGATACTGTTACGGAAGACAAGCGTCCGTGTGAGGCGCCTCTTCCGGGATACAAAAAAGTAAATCCCATGGTTTTTTGCGGTATTTATCCGGCGGACGGAGCCAAATATCAGGATTTAAGAGATGCTTTGGAAAAACTCCAGTTAAATGATGCGGCACTGACCTACGAAGCAGAGACCTCCGTGGCATTGGGCTTCGGTTTCAGATGCGGTTTTCTGGGACTGCTTCATCTGGATGTGGTTCAGGAAAGACTGGAAAGAGAGTACAATCTGGATATTGTGACCACAGCTCCCGGAGTTG
This sequence comes from uncultured Clostridia bacterium, assembly GCA_946626755.1. GTDB lineage: Bacteria > Bacillota > Clostridia > Lachnospirales > Lachnospiraceae > UBA4285. The sequence goes on along the minus strand of CAMOUW010000009.1, from coordinate 31,207 downwards.
TCTATAAGGTACATATGACTGACGGAAGCATGATAGAGCTGACCAATCCGTCAAATCTGCCTGATGTATCAAAGATAGCCTATATGGAAGAGCCTGTCGTGGAAGCAGAGATTATGGTGACTACAGAATATGTAGGTGCCATTATGGAACTTTGCCAGCAGAGACGCGGTATTTATCACGGTATGGAGTATATTGAGCAGACAAGGGCGCTTCTCAAATACGAGCTTCCATTAAATGAGATCATTTATGATTTCTTTGATGCACTGAAATCCCGCTCCAGAGGCTATGCATCCTTTGATTATGAGCTTTCCGGTTACAAAGAATCAAAGCTTTGTAAACTGGATATACTTATAAACAGGGAAGAGGTGGATGCTCTTTCTTTTATCGTATTTACCGGCAGTGCAGTGGAAAGAGGCCGTAAAATGTGCGAAAAGCTGAAAGCGGAGATTCCCAGACAGCTTTTTGAAATACCTATCCAGGCAGCTATCGGAAATAAGATTATAGCAAGAGAGACGGTAAAAGCCCTTCGTAAAGACGTGCTGGCCAAGTGTTATGGTGGTGATATTTCCAGAAAAAAGAAGCTTCTTGAAAAGCAGAAGGAAGGTAAGAAGCGTATGCGCCAGATAGGAAAAGTTACGGTACCGCAGCAGGCATTCATGAGTGTACTCAAGCTGGATGAGGATTAAGACTGAGTGATTAATGGATGATCTGTGTGTTTAAAATGCCCTTCATTTTGGCGTACATATTGTCATTGACATTACGTAAGACTTATTGTATAATTTACAACTGTGGCGTGTATTTTTGCGCCCTGATATTATACCGAAATGTAGTTTGCCGGAGCGCAAAACTCCATTAAACATCCGGTAAACCACATTTCTACGGGTATCGTATCATTCATATCCACTAGCCCCGGTTATGAACGAAAAACGATACATATATTTATTGAATCAAGCAAATTGGATCAAAATTTTTCGATAATCGGAGGCATATATGAAGACGACTATGGCAAATGCCTCAACCATCCAGAGAAAATGGTATGTGGTTGATGCATCAAAATATACTATGGGACGCCTTGCATCTAGAGTGGCGTCTATACTCAGAGGAAAGAACAAGCCTGAGTACACACCTTTTGTGGATTGCGGTGATTACGTGATCGTGATCAATGCAAAGGATGTACAGCTTACAGGACATAAGATGGAGCAGAAGACATATTTCCGTCATTCAGGATACATCGGTGGTGCTAAGCAGATTCCTATCAAGGAGATGCTTGAGAAGTACCCTGAGAGAGTATTTGAGCATGCGGTAAAGGGTATGCTTCCCAAGGGAGCTCTCGGAGAGAAGATGTACAAGAAGCTTCATGTTTATGCAGGACCTGAGCATGGTCATCAGGCACAGCAGCCCGAAGAGTTAACATTCTGATAAAGGAGGAAAGCAAAATTGGCTAAGACAGCAAACGGAGCGTTCTACGGAACAGGAAGAAGAAAAAGCAGCGTAGCAAGAGTTTATCTTACACCCGGAAACGGAAAGATTACTGTAAATAAGCAGGATCTTGATGAGTATTTCGGACCTGAGACACTTAAGGTTATTATTAACCAGCCCCTTAAGGCAACAAATACAGAAGGCAAGTTCGATGTACTTGTTAATGTAAAGGGTGGCGGTACTACAGGTCAGGCAGGCGCTATCCGTCATGGTATCGCCAGAGCCCTCCTTGAGGCTGACTCTGAGGAGTATCGTCCTGTACTTAAGTCTATGGGTTATCTTACAAGAGATCCCCGTACAAAGGAGAGAAAGAAATACGGTCTTAAAAAGGCACGTAAGGCACCTCAGTTCTCTAAGAGATGATCATACAGATATTGTGTATTTCGCATATATGCATGTAATGCATATATGCGTTTTTTATTTGACCGGGAAATTCTCTAATTCTTCGTATAAATGTACTAGAATAAGGTCGTATGTAAAAAGTGTAAAATCAGAGTAGAGTATATTCTCCGTATGAATGTACTATATTTTCTCCACGCTGCCGCTTGACGTCGAAAATATAGCAATTCATACGGAGAATCTGAAGGTGGCATGGTGGGGAGGAAATAGTTTGTTTGATATCTTTTTATGACGCTGGTTGATGACTTTTGGGTTAAAAATGTCCTTTTAAAATTGACGAAATATAATAAAAACAATAAAATGGAGAAAAAGATCTACGATATTTGTTATACATGTTGTCTGGGTTTTTTTGAATATAAGTTATTGAAAAGATCATACAGGTCTGACGACAATACAATATTTAAACACCTACAGGAGGTTTTTATGAAAGCAGCGATTATTTATTTTTCAAATTCGGGAATTACGGAAAAGCTTGCCAAGAGGATAAAAAAGGATACGGACGGGGAGCTGATAAGGGTTATACCGGATAAGGAGTATGGCGGTTATTTTATTTCCATAGTTAAAATGATAGGTGAGAAAATAACGGGGAAAACCCGTGATTTTGTAAATGATATTCCTGATCTTTCAGAGTACGATACTGTATTTGTAGGGTATCCTATATGGGGAGGCAAGGCGCCGGTTATTTTGCAAAATTTCCTTAAGAAATGTGATCTCAGAGGCAAGAGGGTTATACCTTTTGCTACTGCCGGGGCGAGTGGTATAAAGAGTTCTGTGGAAGGACTTAAGGTAGTTTGCAGCGGTACGCAGGTGAAGTATCCTTTCGGTACATCCAAGAAAAACAAAGGTGACTATCGATCCTGGATGGAGAAGGTTAAACAATAATCATTTAATATTTCATCTCCCTGTCAATATGTATGACAAAGGAGATGTTTTGTTATACTGAAATAATACAAAAAAACGACTTATATTCTTTTCAGGAGCAAAGCTTACATGAACTGGAAAAATTTATTTGATAAAAAAAACCTGGCTGTGGGAAATCGATATTTTGATAAAGGCTGCGTATCTGACTATGCCCAAATAGACAACACCATTTACAGCGTGGTAGACACGGGTAAGGAAAGGTTTGCGGTACAAATAGAAAACCCGGAGAAAGACAATATGAAAATGCACTGTTCATGTTACTTTGCCTTCAGCGGGCTTAAATGCTATCACATGGCTGCGACAATGTTCAGATGGGAACAGGATGATGTTGATATAGTTTATCCTGGATATATAAAGGCTAAGGATGTATTTCCAAAGATAAAAAACGCAAAGAAGCCCTTCTTTTTCATACCGGATATCCTGGAGGGTTACTGTGTGAGCAAAACTGATCATGACAAGGCTTTGTCCATGATCGAAAACAAAAAGCTTAAAAAAATCAAAGATTTTAAAACGGACTATGTATTTTCAAATGGTTCTTTTGATAAGGGCAGACCCGCATTGGAAGTGGTGTTCAGTTGTGAAGATGGAGGGAGCGGTAAAAGAGTAGAGATCATGATCTGTGCCGGGGAAATCTATCAGTTAAAGTGTTGGGCCTGCGGCAAGAATCTGATAGGAGATTTTGAGAAATATTATTATACAGACGAAGAGGAACAAAAAAAACTCTGCTCTCATATTTTAGCGGGACTGATTTTAACCGACGAATATACCAGGCTTTATGATCCGGGAGATGCCACAGACAAAAAAGCAGATCTGTTTCTGGGGTATTTCAAGAGAGAAAAAGAGCATGCCCTTTTAGACGAGGAAGAAAAGAAGGCGGGAAATGTGGTGATCATACCCAGAATAACTGACAACGGTAGAGAATATGAGGTATCATTCAAGATAGGAAACGGCGGTAAGTTTTATATTGTAAAAAACTTAAAAGGGCTTTACAATGCCGTAAAAAAGAGAGAGTCATACACACTGGGAAAATCATGTGAGATAGATTTTACCAGAGAAACATTTGATGAAAGATCAAGTGGGTTGTTTGGGATAATTGAAAAAAAAATAGGAGATCTTGTAGAAAACTATAACCGAAATGTGGAGAACAATGAGTTTTACAGAGATATATATGAGCAGGAGATAAAAAGGAGCCTGCTTTTCAGTGGCAGCATACTGGATTATATTTTCGAAAATTTTCAGAACGAAAAATTAGATTTTAAGGCATTTGATGGTTATATGTACACATGCACGCCGGTGAAGTCATTTTTTTCTTTGGTAGAGGTAAATATAGAGTTTGACGGAATAAATAAAAAGAAAAAAGGAGATGGATTTTCCGCCATAAATGTGTCCGGATATGTGCCGGATGTACTATTGGGAGATGCAGGCAAATACGTATTTACAGATGGCAGGCTTTCAAGGATAGATGAAGATACATGGGCTATAATAAAGCCTTTTTGGGATGCTGCGGATCACTATGACGGAGAGTTCAGCTTTGAGATAGGAAATAAAAAAGCCACGGAGTTTTATTACGGGATTCTTCCAATGCTTAGAGAAAATCCTGTTTTTGAGGTATATGAAGACGAAAGAAATGCTTCGTATATTATGCCCGAGGCGGAGTTTGTTTTTTATCTGGACGTGGACGAAGGATGTATTATCTGCAGTGCGCAGGCAAAGTATGAAGATGTGACAGATCCCATAGTGCCATATGAATACGAGAAACTGCCTCTTCTTTCTTACAGAGACACGTACAGGGAGGATGATATAAGAAAACTTCTGGATGATCTGTTTGAGGGCTACGATCCGGAGAAAAAAGTCTATTTTATAGAAGATGATGATGACATGAAATATGAGTTTATGCGCGGAGGTGTGAGGCGTCTTATATCCAGGGGAGAAACCAAGGGAACAGACAGTTTCAATGCTCTTAAGATCAGAAAAAGCACCCCTGTCAGCTTCGGTGTATCTATTGAGTCTGATCTGCTGAATCTGGATATAAAGACGGAGGATATGGAGCCGGAAGAACTTTTGCAGATACTGGACAGCTATAAAAGAAAAAAGAGATACCATCGTCTGCGAAATGGCGACTTTGTGGAGCTGGAGGGCAATGCTTCTTTAGAAAGTTTTTTGGAAATGACGGATCTCTTTGGGGTGGATGCAAAAGATTATATAAAGGGACATTTGCAGATTCCTGCTTATAGAGCGCTTTATCTTGACAAGATGCTGGAGGAGCATGAAGAACTTGCGGCGGACCGGGATAAAACCTTTAAGTCGGTGATAAAGAACTTCAAGACAATAAAGGAGTCGGAGTTTGAGGTGCCAAAAGGCATGCAAGAGACCTTAAGAAGTTATCAGGAGTATGGATATAAATGGTTAAAAACCCTGGAGAATGCAGGCTTTGGCGGTATCCTTGCCGATGATATGGGGCTTGGAAAAACTCTGCAGCTTATAACTCTGTTGGAGTCTTCAAAGACTACAGACGGGGTAAATGCGCTGGTTATCTGTCCTGCTTCTCTGGTTTATAACTGGACTGAAGAGATAAAAAAATTTGCCCCGGGAATGAAAACGGCAGCTCTTGCAGGGACCAAACAGGAAAGAAAAAAACTGCTTTCGGGATATAAAGATTTTGATGTGCTCGTCACTTCCTATGATCTGCTTAAAAGAGATATAGATCTTTATGAGGATAAGATATTTACACATCAGATATTGGATGAAGCCCAGTACATAAAAAATGCAAAGGCCCAGGCGGCAAAGGCGGTAAAGCTGATAAAGGCAAAACACAGATTTGCTTTGACAGGTACGCCCATAGAAAACAGACTGAGTGAACTGTGGAGTATATTTGATTTTCTTATGCCGGGATTTTTGTACGGTTACGAAAGATTTAAGAAGGATTTCGAACTGCCTATCACCAAAAACGTGGATAAAAAGGCCGTGGATGGTCTCAAAAAGATGGTGTCTCCGTTTCTTCTCAGAAGAAAGAAATCCGATGTATTAAAGGATCTGCCCGATAAGGTGGAGGAGGTGCTTTATGCCGGAATGGAGACGAAGCAGCGCAGGCTTTACGATGCCCAGGTGGCCAGAATTGTAGGTATGGTACGGGAGAGGGCAGATGAGTTTGATAAAAATAAGATAGCGATCTTGGCTGAGATAACAAAGACCAGGCAGATATGCTGCGATCCCGGGCTTTTGTTTGAGGATTATGACGGAGAGTCGGCCAAAAGGGATGTCTGCATGGAACTGGTGGAAAATGTGGCTGACGGCGGACATAAGATGCTGTTATTTTCACAGTTTACGTCTATGCTGGAGCTGCTGGAGGAGGATCTGAAGGCGGCAGGGCTGAAATATTATAAGATAACAGGTTCTACACCCAAGGAAGAAAGAGTGAAGCTTGTTAAGGCTTTTAACGGTGACGATACTCCGGTATTTCTTATTTCTCTAAAGGCAGGGGGTACGGGATTGAATCTGACGGGAGCGGATATTGTTATCCATTATGATCCATGGTGGAATACGGCAGCTCAGGATCAGGCTACAGACAGAGCTCACAGAATAGGTCAGACCAAGAAGGTGACTGTATACCGGATTATTGCCAAGGACACTATTGAGGAAAAAATACTTCAGTTGCAGGAAACTAAAAAAGAACTGGCAGACTCGGTGCTGTCAGGAGAGACCAGATCTCTTGGATCTATGACAAAAGAGGAGTTGCTGGATATACTGGGAGGATAAATCATGTGGATTTTTATGGCATAGATTCATTGCATATGTTATTCTCATTGTGTTACAATGAAAAACAATGCGTTTTATCTTTGGTTTATCGGACTGATATTCCGGTGGCGCAAATTTTTCCGGATCCGTTTATTTGATCCGGACATGGGGTTCTGTGAAAGAGACCGCGAGGAGATAGTATGTTTGATTTGGACGAGATCAGAAAAAACATTGATGCAACAGACAAAGAAATCATAAAGCTTTTGGAGAAGCGTATAGGTCTGGCCAGGGAAGTTGCTGCCCACAAGAAGGCTACCGGAAAAAAGGTTTTTGATGCTGTAAGAGAGCAGCAAAAGCTTGCGTCTGTGGAGACTCTTGTGGAAGATGCTGAAAATGCTTCCGATATACGGAAGATCTTTGAACAGATTATGCTGGATAGCAGAAAGATACAGTATAGAGAGCTGGAGAGAAACGGGATGTCTATGCTGGATCCCTATGAGGAGTATGAGGATATACCGAGAACCGGCGTACAGGTGGCGTATCAGGGGGTTCCGGGAGCGTATGCCCATATTGCGGCCAGGCGCTTTTTTAAGGGAAATGATGCTTCGAATGAGCATTTCTTTCCGTCCTGGCGTGATGTGATGGAAAGGGTTGTGGCAGGAGATGTGGATTTTGGGGTGCTCCCCATAGAAAATTCTACGGCGGGAAGTGTAACTCAGGTCTATGATCTTTTGAATGAATATCCGGTTTATATTGTTGCTGAGGAGTGTTTGGAGATTGAGCATGCTCTTCTTGTAAAGCCCGGGACAGGACCGGATGATATACGAAAGGTTTTTTCCCATGCCCAGGCGTTTTTTCAGTGCAGGGAGTTTCTGGAAAAATATCCCGCGTGGGAAAAGATCAGTACTGAAAATACTGCAGCCAGCGCTAAGATGGTCAGTGAGTGCAAAGATGAAGGTTGTGCTGCTATTGCCGGTGTTGAAGCCGGGGAGATGTACGGACTTGAGGTCCTCAGGGAAAGGATAAATGATCTTCAGGGTAATACTACACGCTTTATCATTGTTTCGGCCTCCAGGAGATTTCTTAAGGATGCGAAGAAGGTGAGTGTGGTTTTTGAGACTCCCAATAAAAGGGGGACTCTTTATAATCTGCTCAGTTCTATTGTTTATAATGATTTGAATATGACGAAGATTGAGTCCAGACCTTTGAGGTCTAAGAAATGGGATTCCAGGTTTTTTGTGGATTTTGAGGGCAATCTGTCTGATCCGGCGGTGAAGAATGCGCTGAGGGGTATGTATGAAGAGGCTAAAAGTATGAGGCTGCTGGGGAATTATTAGGCGGGCGGAAATGCCGGTTATATTCTGCGTATGAATGTACTGTATTTTCTCCACGCTGCCGCTTGACGTCGAAAATATAGTGATTCAAACGCAGGATCTGAAAGCAGCGGATTTTTGCAGTATAAGTTGTGATGTATATGCTCTGTGTATGAATGTACTATATTTTCTCCACGCTGCTGCTTAACGTCGAAAATATAGTGATTCAGACGCAGGATCTTTACGAGGTCTGCAGTATAATACTTGCAGGGCAATGAATAAGGTTATTATAATTTTTATAAATTAATAAAAGGAGAATCGGAATGAAATCTATAAAAGAAGAGTTGTCAGCTACATCTTACCCCGGAAGGGGGATTGTTATCGGGATGTCACCGGACGGAAAAAATGCGGTGACTGCTTATTTTATTATGGGAAGAAGTGAGAATAGCCGCAACCGCGTATTTGTGGAGGATGGTGACGGTATTAGGACACAGGCATTTGATCCGACGAAGCTGGAGGATCCCAGTCTTATTATTTATGCGCCGGTCAGGGTGCTTGACGAGCATACGATCGTGACCAATGGTGATCAGACGGATACTGTGTATGATCTTATGAAAGAAGGGAAGACCTTTGAACAGGCGCTGGATACAAGGGAGTTTGAGCCTGATGCACCCAATTATACACCACGTATTTCAGGTATTATTACCAGAGCAGACAATGGATTTTCGTATAAGCTTTCTATTTTGAAAAGTGCCAATGGCAGTCCGGCATCATGCGAGAGGTTTATTTACGGATATAAAACTCCCATTGCCGGCAAGGGTCATTTTATACATACTTATATGAAGGATGGCAATCCTCTTCCCAGTTTTGAGGGAGAGCCGGTAGAACTGAAGATGTGTGACGATATAGATGCATTTACGAAAGAATGCTGGGAGAGTCTGGATGAGGACAACAAGGTGTCTCTTTTTACCAGATTTATAGATCTGGAGACCGGTGAAACTACAAGCAGGATAGTAAATAAAAATTCATGATGATTCTTTATAAAAATACAGTTTGGAAAAGTTCTGATAGACGGAGAGGTTTTAGATATGAATGAAATGGAATTGAAATACGGCTGTAACCCGAACCAGAAGCCTTCAAGGATATATATGGAGGACGGCAGTGAGCTTCCGGTGACAGTGCTAAACGGGAAGCCCGGTTATATTAACTTTCTTGATGCATTAAACGGATGGCAGCTTGTGAAGGAGCTTAAAGAAGCCACAGGTATGCCTGCGGCTACTTCTTTTAAGCATGTATCTCCTGCGGGAGCGGCTATTGGAAAGCCACTTACCCAGGTACTTAAGGATATTTACAGAGTAGATCCTGTTGTTGAGCTTAGTCCTCTGGCTTGTGCTTATGCAAGAGCAAGAGGAGCGGATCGTATGTCGTCTTTTGGGGATTTTATCGCTCTTTCGGATGAGTGTGATGAGGCTACGGCTCTTCTTATAAAACCTGAGGTTTCCGATGGTGTGATCGCTCCGGGATTTACAAAGGAGGCGCTGGATATACTTAAGGCAAAGAAAAAGGGCAATTATAATGTTATTCAGATAGATGAAAATTATGTGCCGGCAGCGGTTGAACACAAGCAGGTGTACGGAGTGACATTTGAACAGGGAAGAAATGATCTGAAGCTTTCCAAGGATATGTTGGGAAATGTGGTTACAGAAAATAAAGAGCTTTCAGAGGATGCTAAAAATGATATGCTGGTGGCTCTTATTACTTTAAAATATACCCAGTCCAACTCAGTATGCTTTGTAAAGGACGGTCAGGCTATAGGTATAGGTGCGGGACAGCAGTCCAGGATCCATTGTACAAGGCTTGCGGGAAGCAAGGCAGACAACTGGTATCTGCGTCAGATGCCAAAGGTATTGGAACTTCCCTTTAAAGAAGATGCAGGAAGAGCCGACAGGGACAATGCTACAGATCTGTATATAGGTGAGTTTTACGAGGATATTCTGGCAGATGGTACCTGGGAAAGAGTATTTACACATAAGCCTGAGCCTTTGACAGAAAAGGAAAAGAAAGAATGGCTTGCGGGAAATACTGACGTTACGCTTGGTTCGGATGCATTCTTTCCCTTTGGCGACAATATTGACAGGGCGGCCAAAAGCGGCGTGAAGTTTATAGTCCAGCCCGGCGGTTCCATAAGAGACGACCAGGTTATCGAGACCTGTGATAAGTATGGAATGGTTATGTGCTTTACGGATATAAGACTTTTCCATCATTGATATTCAAAAAAACACCATGCTTCAGGAGGTGGGAATGTATACCACCTTCCTGTAGTATGGTGTTTTTATATAAAAATAAAATAGATTAATGCTCCGGTAAGCCAAAGAAAAACTCCCCCGGTTCTTCCACCGGATCGTCCTCAGGCGGCATATTTTTAAGTATCTCTTTATAATCCTCTGCGGTGGAGCGTATGGGCTCCAGCAGTGCGTGAGGGACTCTTAAGCCCCCCATGCCTGTGCCCAGTGATATAAGAGGCTTTGTTCTTCCGTGGTGATCGGATCCGCCTGACATCAAAAGGGAATATTTATGAGCCAGATTTTTTGTTTTATCTGTAAATGATGTGGAATTGGTTGAGTAAAACACTTCCATACCATCAAGTCCTTTTTCTTTAAGACATTTGATCAGGTCTTCCAATTCATCATCTTCCATTTTGTATGCAACAGGGTGAGCCAGGATGGCTGTGCCGCCGGCGGAGTGTATAAGCTCCACGCCGTGTACAGCGGAAATCTTTTCCCATTGAACAAAGGCAGGACAATGGGCGCCAATATATTTGTCGAATGCTTCTTTTCTGTCGGAAATAAAGCCTGTATTTACGAGATAATCAGCAATATGAGCGCGTGTGATCATATTGCTTTTATATATTTCGACAAGATTGTCATAATCCACATCTATACCCAGCATGTGAAGTTTTGCGCACATCTTACGGATACGCTCCTCCCGGAGGAATCGTATCTGGTTTAGTGCACTGAGGAATGTTTTGTTTTCACAATCAACAAACAGACCCACTATATGTATTTCGTGCTTTTTGTAAAATGTACTCAGCTCCACTCCCGGAACAACCTCAAGAGACGTACCGGCTGCAGCTTCAGTCATGGTCTTTACGCCCCTTACGGTGTCGTGATCCGTAAGAGCAATAGCGGAAAGCTCTTTTTTTAACGCCATTTTTACAAGCTTCTCAGGGGTATCGGAGCCATCGGAAAAAATGGAATGACAATGCAGATCTATAATTTTTTTATCCATGCGATACCTCCTTATCAGATATAAATGAGCTTAAAAAAGACAAATTATTTTTGTGTGAAATATCAGTATATCACCAAGGAATTGTATAATCAACACACATTGATATAAATATTAAAGAAAACCTCTTGACACATTTAAAGAATAAAGGTATATATAGAACAATATTCATTTATTCCGTTTATCATTTCGATAATTTTTCCGGGATCAGATATATAGAGATATACATCAGAATATTTAACATTCCCAAAATTGAGTTAGAATTTAGGAGTTTTTTTATGAGTGTTGATTTTAAAAGCATGTCTGTAAAAGATTTACAGAGCATGGCAAAAGAAAATGGTATCAAGGGTATTTCCGGAATGAAAAAGCAGGAATTGATAGACCTTCTTTCCGGAACACTGGGAACTGACAGTAAGGAAGAAACGGCACCGACACCTGCGCCGGCACCTGCACCTGAGGCGCAGGAACGACAGGGGGATTCAAATGGCGCACAGAAAAACCCGGGAGTGATAAGGTATGAGGATCTCGGTGAGGATGTTTACGTGGACAATGACGGAGACAATGAGGCTCACGGTATTTTAGAGGTACTCCAGGATGGTTTCGGTTTTATCAGAAGTGCCAATTTTATGCCGGGAGATGAAGATGTATATGTCCCGGGTCCCATGATTAAAAAAATGTGTCTTAAAACCGGTGATGAGATTGAAGGTGTAAAAAGACGCAACAGGTCTGAGGATAAATTCAAAGCGCTTGTTTATGTAAATAAAGTAAACGGACAGCGTCCCGACGTGGCAGCCGGGCGTACGCCTTTTGAGAATTTCACACCCATTTATCCGGATGAACGTATACATCTGGAAAGAGAAGGAGGTTCTCTTTCGGGAAGGATAGTAGATCTTGTATCTCCCATAGGTAAAGGACAGAGAGGTATGATCGTATCCCAGCCAAAGGCGGGAAAGACTACGCTGTTAAAGGAGATAGCCAATTCTATTACGGAAAATCACAAAGACATGCATCTTATGATCCTTCTTATTGACGAGCGTCCTGAGGAAGTGACTGATATCATGGAGTCAATAACCGGAAAAAATGTGGATGTGATATATTCTACATTTGATGAGCTTCCTGAGCACCATAAGAGAGTTGCGGAGATGGTTATTGAAAGAGCCAAAAGACTTGTGGAACAGGGAAAAGATGTTATTATTCTTCTTGACAGTATCACCAGGCTTGCAAGAGCATACAACCTTTTAGTCCAGCCCAGCGGACGTACTCTTTCAGGAGGTCTTGACCCTGCAGCTTTATATATGCCAAAAAGATTTTTCGGTGCAGCCAGAAATGTGCGTGAGGGCGGAAGTCTTACTATTCTTGCTACGGCTCTTGTGGATACGGGAAGCAAGATGGATGATGTGGTATTTGAGGAGTTTAAAGGAACAGGCAATATGGAACTGATCCTCGACCGGAAGCTTTCTGAAAAGAGAGTATTCCCCGCTATAGATCTTTCCAAGTCAGGAACCAGAAGAGATGATCTTCTGCTTTCGGCTGAGGAACTGGAAACGGTGGAAATAATGCGTAAGGCACTAAATGGTCTTCGAAACGAGGAAGCAGCGGAAAGAATTATCGAATTGTTCTGTAAGACCAGAAACAATGCAGATCTTGTAAATATAGTCAGAGCACGAAAATACGTGTAAAAAGTGCGACAAATTTTAGAATTATTTGTTAATTTTAAAAATACCTATTGAATTTTTACATCGGTTGTTATATAAAGAACTATAAAACAGGATATTGATAATTTATTCTTCATATTTGGAGGGGAAATGATACGAACTGTCATAAACGGAGCCTGTATGTCTTTGGCAGATAGTGTTCCGGGAGTATCGGGCGGTACTGTGGCCTTTATAATGGGCTTTTATGATGATTTCATAAGAAGTACTAATGATATTTTCTACAAAAAGGGTGAGGATAGAAAAAGAGCTATTTTTTATCTTATCAAGCTGGGTATAGGTTGGGCTATAGGTATGATCACTTCAGTGCTTATCCTTACGGCAGCTTTTGAGAAACACATTTATGTGGTCAGCTCGCTTTTCTTTGGTTTTATTATCGCATCTATTCCGATGCTTATAAAAGAAGAAAGGAAGTCGTTTTTTATAAGCCGGTACAACCTGATATGTTTGTTTGTCGGGATAGCGGTGGTTGTGGGTATAACCATTATCAGCAAGCTAAGTTTTGTGAGCGGTATAAGCTTTGGGCTTTCCAGTCTGAACCTTCCTTTGATCATTTATATTTTCATAGGAGGTGTGGTTTCGACTTCAGCCATGTTTTTGCCGGGTATATCCGGTTCTACCATACTGCTGGTTCTCGGACTTTATATTCCTGTTATGAAGGCAGGAAGAGAGTTCTTATCTTTGAATATTTCCTTTCTTCCGGGACTTATGATATTCCTGGGGGGAATTATTGTAGGAGCTCTCAGTGTGGTAAAGGTTATTCAGTTTACACTGGATAGGTTCAGACCCCAGATGATGTTTCTTATTATGGGTCTTATGGTGGGATCGCTGTTCTCTATTGTTATGGGACCCACTACTCTTGAGAATCCCCAGCCTGCACTTCATATCGGTGTGTTTAACTGGATCGCATTTGCTATAGGTATAGGACTTATTGCTTTGCTTCAGTTTGCGGGAAGAAAAAAAGAGATGGAGACAGAGAGTGCTTCAGCCGGCAGGAATGACCGTGGTACACCAAGACGCAGCAACAGTCGAAGTGTTGCCGGAGAAAGAGGCGGACATACCGGACGCAGAAGCGGATCTGCAGGGGTTCGTCGCATGAGTTCTGACGACGACCGTGTTTCATGGATGCGAGTGGAAGAGGACAGGAGTTACAGTTCGATGCGCAGCAGGGATGAAAGGATCCGTGATGCACACCCGGATGGGATTCGGAGAGTTTCTTCCATAAGAGAGGGATGCAGCAGCGACGCAGGTGCGGACAGAGATTTCGGAGATGACGATATGACATAAAAAAAGCGGTACTGACATGTTGTGTCTGTACCGCTTTTTGTGTGGTTTATATTGAAAATAAAGCATGTAAAAAGCATGGTGTTTTGTCGGAGGCTGAAGGCTGCCGTATATACCATGCTTTTTCAGTATGTAAATATGCTGTTTATCTGTATAATATTGTCAAAATGTATCAGAACCGGAAGTCTCTGCTGTTTGATTCTTTTATGGCTTTTATGTTGTCTATGGCTATAGCTTTTACTTTTTCTTTTGGTATGCGTTCCAGCTCTTCGTCGATCATCTTAAAGCCTTTTTTCTTTGTTTCTTCTCCTGCGTAGTCTACCATGTACTCTGTAAGTGTCATGAGGGCATTGGGATGGCAGCAGTTTAATATCTGTCCGCTTTTGCAAAGGGACATGAAACGGTCTCCTGTACGTCCTTCTCTGTAGCATGCAGTACAGAATGAAGGAATATGACCGTTGTCCATGAGCCATGAAACTACTTCGTCCAGAGTACGCTGATCGGATACATCGAACTGCTCTGTGTCGTGAGGTCTTTCTTCTTCTGTATATCCGCCTACAGAGGTGCGGGATCCGCCTGAAATCTGGGAGATACCAACGCGAAGCATTTCGGCGCGTACTTGTTCGTTTTCTCTGGTGGAGATGATCATACCTGTGTATGGTACTGCCAGTCGTATACATGCTGCGATCTTTATAAATGTCTCGTCCGGAATGGAGTTGTCAAAATCCTCCGGATTTATATCATCTGCAGGTTTTACCCTGGGAACACTGATGGTGTGGGGGCCTACGCCATGTACAGCCTCAAGATGCTCGGCGTGCATGAGAAGTGCGGCGAATTCGTATTTGTAGCCTTCAAGTCCGAAGAGTACGCCAAGACCTACGTCGTCTATTCCTCCTTCCATGGCTCTGTCCATGGCTTCGGTATGGTAGGCATAATCATGTTTGGGCCCTGTGGGGTGCAGTTTTTCATAGCCTTCTTTGTTGTATGTCTCCTGGAAGAGAATGTATGTGCCAATACCGGCGTCTGCCAGTTTTTTGTAGTTTTCTACTGTGGTTGCGGCAATGTTTACATTTACTCTTCTGATGGCACCGTTTTTATGATGGATGCTGTAAATGGTGTCTATGCATTCCAGTATGTATTCTATGGGGTTGTTTACCGGGTCTTCGCCGGCTTCGATGGCAAGACGTTTGTGCCCCATGTCCTGTAGGGCAATCACCTCTGCTTTTACTTCTTCCTGTGTGAGTTTTTTTCTTGGAATGGTTTTGTTGGCTATATGATAGGGGCAGTAGAGACAGCCGTTTACACAATAGTTGGAAAGGTACAGCGGCGCAAATAATACGATGCGGTTGCCGTAAAATGCCAGTTTTATTTCTTCGGCTATGTCGTAGATTTTTTTTGTTACTTCGGGGTCTTCGCACGCGAGAAGTACGGAGGCTTCACGATGTGTAAGTCCCTGACAGACATTGCCGTTGCCTTGTTTTTTTGGCCGGGCTTTTTCCAGTATGGAGTTTATAAGCTCCATGTTGTTTTTGTTTTCTTCTGCGTATTTGATGGTTTCCTGGATTTCGGCGTCGTTTATGAATTCTTCCGCCTTTAGTGATTTTGGATCGTATTTTATCATGATAGATTTCCTCCTTCTTTCCGGTCAGATTGCTCTTTCCTGTCAGATAAGTTGATAGTTGATTTTCATCATAGGGGACGAATGACGGTTAGTCAATAGCAATCAGAGGGGTTAATGGAAAAAGGTATATTGGTATTTGTGAAATCTATATACAGTTGGAAGTTGTTTTTAGGGGTGATGTTTTGCAAGGATCTAACTATTAAATATAATGATACAATCATAAAATTGTTGGACTATTTATCTATAAAAATCATAAAAATCAGTATTTAAACAGACAATATATTCTTTATGTCTACATAAACAACACTGCAAACTTAGCGCGTCCCGGCTTTGTAGATAAGATAATTCATCAGATAATTAAAACCTGACAAGCCTGTGATCCATAATATAGTTACCCAAACCGGGTTGTTATATATTTGTAAAAAAGGATAAGGTCCGTCTACGATGCGGACAGCATTTAGCAAAATAAGTACAACTGCATAGCATAGAGTAAGGAGCAGCATAATAGAAGGCTGCTTCTTTTTTAATGTACGGTTATCCTCCAGAAAAACAAAAGAAACAAAGGATAGGACAGGGTGTGCCAGGTGTTGGAGAAAAGCATCATGTCCCAGATATAAAAAAGAAGGATCCATCTTCACGCTCATGGCCATAGGAGCGAGCACGGCGATCACAATAATAAATGTAAACGCCAGCATACATGTTGCATAAAAACGCAGTATTGTTTTTGCCGGTACAAGACGCTTGAACCCGGAAAAAAAGGACAGCATAAAAACGATTCCTGCAGCCATTCCCATGAGATTGCTCAGCAAAGTGTAATATCTGAAAGCCGATGGGCCGGACCGGGGAAGCTTTATAATTATTACAGACAGCTCAGCGGCAATAATAAAAAGATTAATTATAAATGCCGCAATATCGCGTTTCATAAAGCCATGTGTCATAAAATAATCCCTCAGGCCTCCTTTCAACTGAAAACATCATTTTATACAGTATATACATTTTCTCATCAGCTTTTCAAGAGGAACTCAGCGTGACCATAAAATACCATAAAATAAATGTATAAAAACCTTGCATATATGTATAAAAGTGTTATAATATACAAAAATTCAGCATATTTATGCATATTTTAGGAGGTTTGTACGTATGGATTTAAAGGGACGTGATTTGCTGACACTGTGTGACTTCAGCAAAGAAGAGATAAACTATCTGCTGGATCTGGCTGTAAAATTAAAAAAAATGAAAAAAGAAGGTGTAGTGTGGCAGCCTCTTAAAGGCGGAAATATCGCACTGATATTTGAAAAAACCAGCACACGTACGCGCTGTTCATTTGAAGTGGCAGCCCACGATCTGGGGCTGGGTACCACATATCTGGATCCCTCAGGTTCTCAGATAGGAAAAAAAGAAAGTATAGCAGACACGGCAAGAGTACTGACAACCATGTTTGAGGGCATAGAGTACAGGGGATTCGGTCAGGAAATCGTTGAAGAACTGGCAAGATACTCAGAAGTACCTGTATGGAACGGACTGACCAATGAATTTCACCCCACCCAGCTTCTTGCCGACATGATGACCATAAAAGAAAAGCTGGGTGACCTTCAGGGTAAAAAGGTAGTATATTTCGGTGATGCGTGCTACAATATGGGGAATTCCTGGATGGTAGCCTGCTCTAAAATGGGTATGCACTTTACAGCGTGTGCAGCATCGCAAAAATACTTTCCCGAAGAAGAACTTCGCGGCAAATGTGAAGAATGGGCAAAAGAAAGCGGAGGATCCATCACATTCAGCACCGATACCGATTGCGCAAAAGATGCCGATGTAATATACACCGATGTCTGGGTATCCATGGGAGAGCCTGACGAAGTATGGAAAGAGCGCATAGAAGAGCTTTTGCCATATCAGGTAAATTCACAGATCATGAAAAAAGCAGCACCACACGCCATATTCATGCATTGCCTTCCTGCATTCCATGATCTCAATACAGGCATCGGAAAAGAAATGTATGAAAAATTCGGAGTAAAAGAAATGGAAGTAACCGATGAAGTATTCCGGTCACCTGCATCAGTAGTATTCGAAGAGGCAGAAAACAGAATGCACACCATAAAAGCAGTGATCGCCGCAACCCTGGGGGCAGAACCTTAAAAAACAGATTAAAGCTATTAACAGGAAATAACAGGCCGGTAAAATAGCCGAATCAGAAACTTAGATCTATAGAAGGGAGCCGACTCCATACATGGAAAAAGAAACAGATACACAGTCAGCAAAAAACAGCAGTCCTGACAATAAAGTACTGTGTGCTGCCAGCGCCTACGAGAAAAAATACTATTTCAACCCCGAATTCGGAAAACTTCCGGATTACATACAAAAAGAACTACAGATAACCTGCGTAGTATTCACAGAAGAATGCGGAGGCATACTCTCCATGGAATTCGACAGAGACGGAGAACTCCTCCTGAAAACCGAATGCGACGAAGGAGATCTCCTATACGACGAAATATCAGCCGGACTCCTTGTAAACGAACTTCGCAGAGACAAAGAAGAACTATTCCGGGCACTGGAGCGCTTCTACTACGCATACTTCGGGGAAGGCGCCGCACAAAACACCCCGCAGTAAACCACGGCAGTCTGCGCCTTAATGTATTGCAGCCCGGGCGTCAAGCGGCAGCGTGCCCGGAATGTAATACATTAAGGCACAGACCAATATCAAAATATACTGAACTTAGCACAGACCAAGATCAAAACATAACGAAGTAAAAAAATGTGTCATAATACATTGCAGCCCGGGCGTCAAGCGGAAGCGTGCCCGGGATGTAATGCATTATGACACATCCTAAAAAACAATACATGTGAAATAAAAAACATTAAGTCATAACACCCACAGGAGCAAAACATGATAAAAGCAGGAATAATAGGAGCAACAGGCTATGCCGGCAACGAACTGGTACGTATCCTCACAAACCATCCCGAAACACAGATAATCTGGTACGGATCCAAATCATACGAAGGACAAAACTATTCAGACGTCTACCGCAACATGACAGAAATCGCTGACGACACATGCAAAGGCGACAACATAGAAGAACTCGCAAAACAGGCAGACGTCATATTTACAGCCACACCCCAGGGATACCTGGCACAGATCCTCACCGACAGCGTTCTCGAAAACACCAAGATCATAGATCTCAGTGCCGACTTCCGTCTAAAAGACGTAGGCATATACGAACAATGGTACAAAATACAACACAAACGCCCGGACCTCATAGACGAAGCAGTATACGGGCTATGTGAAATAAACCGGGACAAAATAAACCAAAACACACGTCTCATAGCCAACCCCGGCTGTTACACAACCACAGCCATCATGGGACTGTATCCCGCCGTCAAAGAAGGCCTCATAGATCCCGACACCATAATAGTCGATGCAAAAAGCGGGACCAGCGGTGCCGGCAGAGGAGCCAAAACAGCCAACCTGTTCTGTGAAGTAAACGAAAGCATAAAAGCCTACGGTATAGGCAACCACAGACACACACCCGAAATAGAAGAACAGCTGGGATACGCCTGCGGTCGTGACATAAAAATAATATTTACACCACACCTTGTACCCATGCAGAGAGGCATCCTTGCCACATCCTATGCAAAACTCACTCCCGGCACAGACGAAGCAAAAATCCGCCGGGTCTATGAACAATACTACAAAAACGAAAAATTCGTGCGTCTGCTGGAAGAAGGAGTATTTCCCGAAACAAGATTCACAAAATGCTCCAACTACCTGGACATAAACTTCAAAACAGAGCCGCGTACAGGCAGACTGATAGTAGTATCGGCACTGGACAATCTCATAAAAGGTGCGGCCGGACAGGCAGTACAAAACATGAATATACTTTTCGGATTGCCGGAGAGTACAGGGCTTGAGACAGTACCTGTAATCGTTTAAAACATTAGGGAGAAAAACACATGAATATAATAGAAGGCGGTATCACCGCAGCGAAAGGATTCCTGGCAGGCAGTCTGTGCGCCGGGATAAAAAAAAGCGACAGCGATGACTGCGCGCTCATATACAGCGAAAAACCCTGTGTGGCAGCAGGTACATTTACACAAAACAAAGTAAAAGCCGCGCCTGTCAAATGGGACAAAAAAGTAATAGAAGAAAGCCCCTTCATCCAGGCAGTAGTTGTAAATACCGGAATAGCCAACGCCTGTACCGGTGAAAAAGGACTGGAAAACTGTGTAGTGGAAGCAGAGGCAGTAGCAGAGTGCATGGGCATTTCCCCGGAAAACGTCTGTGTATGTTCGACAGGTGTAATAGGACCCCAGCTTCCCATGGACAAAATAATAAAAGGAATAAGGGAATTACCGGCACAGCTTAAAGAAACATCCGAAGCAGCAACAAAAGCAGCTGCAGCCATAATGACAACGGATACGCGCCCCAAAGAAGTTGCGGTAAATGCAGATATAGGCGGAGTTACGGTGACAGTAGGCGGTATGTGCAAGGGAGCGGGCATGATACATCCCAATATGGCCACAATGCTTTGCTTTATCACCACTGATGTCATGATAAAAAAAGAACTGCTTCAAAAAGCCTTCGGTGAGATAATAGATGACTCTTTCAATATGATTTCCGTAGACGGGGACACATCCACCAATGATACGGCCATAGTAATGGCCAACGGCATGGCTCAAAATCCCATCATAGATAAAGAAGACGAAGCATATGAAGCGTTTGTCCGGGCGCTGCGCTATGTAGCAACGGAACTTGCAAAAAAAATAGCCGGAGACGGTGAAGGCTGCACTTGTCTTTTCGAAGCGGAAGTAAAAAATGCCGTCACAAAAAAAGATGCAAAAATACTTGCCAAATCAGTGATCACGTCGAATCTCACCAAAGCAGCCATTTTCGGACATGATGCCAACTGGGGGCGTGTCCTTTGCGCGCTTGGCTATTCAGGGGCCGATTTCGATCCGGACAAAGTGGACCTGACCTTTGAAAGCGCTGCCGGAAGTATAGCGATCATGAAAGACGGAAATGCAGTTGACTACAGCGAAGAGACAGCAACCAAAATACTGTCTCAAAACCCCGTAAGGGCCGTAATAGACGTAAAAGACGGAAACTTCAGTGCTACAGCCTGGGGATGTGATCTGACATTTGATTATGTGAAAATAAATGCCGACTATCGTTCGTGATGCAAATTTAGTTTAAGTAAAAATCATATAGAGAAGTCCTATAAACCGTTTTTTTTAAGATAAATAGGTGAAATATGAGTGTAATATATCGTGGAGAAAATGAGATGAGTGGAGAAAATTTATGCCCGGCAGATGTGAGGGCACAGGTACTGGTAGAGGCATTGCCTTATATCAGACGATTTCATGAAAAAACCATTGTGGTAAAATACGGTGGAAATGTTATAAATGATGCAGAACTGGCACGTACCGTTATAGAAGATATAGTGCTTTTAAAACTGGTAGGCTTCAGACCTATTATCGTACATGGCGGTGGTTCGGAAATTACCAAGTGGGTAGAGCTTTCCGGCAAAAAAGCCACATTTGTAGACGGTCTGAGAGTAACAGACGAAGATACTATAGAAGTGGCCCAGATGGTTCTCAACCGTCTGAATAAAAATCTGGTGCGTGAAGTGGAAAAGCTGGGAGTGAAGGCATGTGGTCTCAGCGGAGCCGACGGGGGAATGCTTCTTGTTACAAAGAAAAAACCCGGAGGCAGAGATATCGGATTTGTGGGAGAGATAGAGAAGGTAAACACAGACATTATCGATAAAATGCTGGATGATGATTACATACCTATCATATGCCCCATAGGATACGACAAGGATTATCTGCCTTATAATATAAATGCCGACGATGCGGCTTATGAAATCGCAACTGCCGTGCAGGCGGAAAAGCTGGCATTTTTAACTGATGTGGAGGGGCTTTACAGGGATTATCATGACAAAGATACTCTTATATCCGAGATAACACTGGATTCTGCAAGAGAACTTCTTTACTCAGGTGATATAACAGGCGGAATGTTCCCTAAGCTCTCAAACTGTATCCATGCTGTGGAAAACGGAGTAAAAAGAGTACATATCATAGACGGCCGCATACCTCACAGTCTGCTTCTTGAGATATTTACACACAAAGGCGTGGGAACGGCTATTCTCGGCAATGAACAGGAAAAGTTTTTTGAAGAATAAAGGAGAAGGATATGTCAGACAGTGCAAGCATTATGAATATGGCGGAAAGCCATCTTATACATACATATAACCGTTATCCCATTGTTTTAGATCATGGCGACGGTGTACACCTTTACGATGCGGATGGCAAAGAATACCTGGATTTTGGTGCGGGTATCGCTGTATTTGCCTTTGGCTACAACAATAAAGAGTTTAATGATGCCCTGAAGGATCAGATAGACAAGCTGGTACACACATCCAACTATTTCTACAATGAGCCTATGGCGGAGGCAGCACGCATATTGACTTCCCGGTCGGGAATGGACAAAGTCTTTTTTACAAACAGCGGAACCGAGGCTATTGA
This sequence comes from uncultured Clostridia bacterium, assembly GCA_946626755.1. Lineage (GTDB taxonomy): Bacteria > Bacillota > Clostridia > Lachnospirales > Lachnospiraceae > UBA4285. The sequence goes on along the minus strand of CAMOUW010000009.1, from coordinate 8,939 downwards.
GGGAGCTGTGAAGCTGGCTAAAAAATACGGCTTTATGAAAGATGGCAGAAATGATCACGAGATCATCGCCATGGACCATTCTTTTCACGGCCGTTCCATGGGGGCTCTTGCAGTAACGGGTAATAAACACTATCAGGAAGCCTTCGGTCCCATGATCCCGGGCATCAGATTTGCAAAGTACAATGATCTGGAAAGTGTAAAGGCACTTATAAATGACAAAACAATAGCTATAATCATGGAAACTGTTCAGGGAGAAGGCGGGATCTACCCTGCAGATCCGGAGTTTATAAAAGGTGTAAGACAGCTTTGTGATGAACGCGGCATGCTTATGATCCTGGATGAGATACAGTGCGGATTGTGCAGGACAGGAAGCCTTTATGCCTTTGAGCAGTATGGTGTAGTGCCGGACGTGCTTACTACGGCCAAGGCTCTTGGACAGGGTGTACCTGTCGGAGCATTTCTTGCCAGGGGGGCTGCGGCAGAGTGTCTCGTTCCGGGAGATCACGGCTCCACCTATGGCGGCAATCCTCTTGCCTGTGTAGCAGTAGTAAAGACCTTTGAGATGATAGAAGAAAAAGGTCTTATAGCCCATGTAAATGAGATAGCACCTTATCTTGAGGAGGCTCTTGATGAACTGGCAGGACACTTTGATTGTGTGAAGGAGCGTCGCGGAAAAGGGCTGATGCAGGGAATAGTAGTGGATGTCAAACCGGCAGATGTTATTAAAAAAGCTTTAGAAGAAGGTTTGATACTTTTTGCTGCAGGCGCTGATGTAATACGTTTTGTTCCGCCACTTACCATTACAAGGGAAGATGTGGATGAAATGAAGGAAAAGCTTGCCTGTGTTCTTGAGAAGATTTAAATATAAAACTTGTTTATAATATAAAAACAGGTAAACGGTCATTATGATTTCTTTTTGATTTATAATTTAACAGAGGAAAAAATATGAAATACGGAAAAGACCGCTATGGCAATCTTATATCCCGGCTTGGATACGGTTGTATGCGTTTTACAAAAAAAGGGCCTTCAATAGATTATGAAAAAGCCAAAAAGGAAGTTCTTCTGGCTATTGAAAATGGGGTGAATTATTTTGATACGGCCTATATATATCCGGGTAGCGAGGTCTGTCTGGGGCGTATCCTGGAAGAAAGCGGACTCAGGGAAAAGGTGTATATTGCCACAAAACTTCCACAGTACATGACAAAGACCCGTAAAAAAATAGAAAAGATATTTGCAGAGGAACTGGAAAGGTTGCGTACCGGTTACATTGACTATTATCTGATGCATATGTTTACCGATATTTCGGAATGGGAAAGGCTTAAAACTCTGGGGATAGAGGAGTGGATAGATAGCCGCAAAGCAGATGGCAGCATAAAAAATATCGGATTTTCATATCACGGCGGCACTGAGATGTTCTTAAAGGTGCTGGATGCCTATGACTGGGATTTTTGTCAGATCCAGTACAACTATATGGACGTAACAAGCCAGGCCGGCGTGGAAGGACTGAAGGCAGCAGCCGCAAAAGGAATCCCCGTGATCATCATGGAGCCTCTTCGCGGCGGACGGCTTGTAAATCTTCCTCAGGATGCAATGGAGGCTCTGCGTGATTCCGGAACAGGCTACAGCGCGGCGGAGCTGGCATTCAGGTGGTTGTGGGATCAGCCTGAGGTGACATGTGTGCTGTCCGGGATGAATTCCGAGGAGATGATAAAAGAAAATATACGGGTTGCCTCCGAAGCTGATGCGGGATGTCTGACTGATGCGGACAGGGAGCTCACCCAAAGGATAAAAAGTATAATAAAATCCAGGGAAAAGGTAGGATGTACCGGTTGCGGATATTGTATGCCCTGTCCTCATGGCGTGGATATACCGGGCAATTTCTATTATTACAATCTTATGTACATTGAGAAAAAAAGACGTACCCGCATAGAGTTTGCCCAGAATATCGCCCTGAAAAAGGATCCGGGATTTGCCTCAAAATGTGTAGCCTGCGGTAAATGCGAGAAACATTGTCCGCAGCACATTCCCATAATAGAAATGCTAAAGAAAGCAGACAAAGAACTCAGACCGCCTGTTTACAGGCTTGGTACCGGCATTGTAAGGAAATTTACAGGTAAGTAAAAATGGGAAAAATACCGAAAAAAATTTTCGCAACTTGTTGACGAAAGATTTTTATATGGTATAATGACAAAAGTGCATTAAGTATACCCAAAAGTATTAGTGGCACAATCCTAAACAGAAGGGTGGTCAGAAAGAGCATGTCGAACGTTATCGTTAAAGAAAACGAGTCTTTAGACAGCGCATTAAGAAGATTTAAAAGAAATTGCGCCAAAGCGGGTATCCAGCAGGAGATTCGTAAAAGAGAACATTACGAGAAGCCCAGCGTGCGTCGCAAGAAGAAGTCTGAAGCGGCAAGAAAACGCAAGTTCAACTAAGGCTTTCCTGCATGACCTGCGGCGTATCAGATTTTTGACTGATTTGCCTGTGTACAGGTCATTTATAAAAAGCGTGAGCACTTTTTAGGTGTCACGCTTTTTTTTGTCACAGCTGCAGGAGTTTTGATATATTTAGTTTAAAATAAGTATACTTAAAAGGGTAAGGTATATGGCTATAATAGAAGCAAATGTAGATATTCCGGCACAGTACGGAAGTCTTGTTTTCGGCGCATTTGACGTAAATGTCAAGAAAATAGAGAAAGCTTTCGACGTTTCGGTTATTTCCAGAGATTCAGGAGTGAAGGTTCTGGGAAATAAAGATGGCACGGGCAAGGCGGTAGAGGTTCTTAAAACACTCCTTGAACTGGCGGTGTCCAACGGTGAAGTTACTGAACAAAACGCGGATTATGCCATAGAGATGGCTCATGAGTCCAATGAGTCTGCTGTTTTAGAAGCGGACAGGGATATTGTCTGCAGGACATATTCGGGTAAGGTAATAAAGCCCAAAACACTTGGCCAGAAAAAGTATGTAGATCTCATGAGGAACAGAATGATAGTGTTTGGTATGGGACCTGCCGGTACCGGTAAAACATATCTTGCCATGGCGATGGCTATAACTGCTTTTAAAAAGAAAGAAGTAGAGAGGATCATCCTCACAAGACCCGCTATTGAAGCAGGAGAGAAGTTAGGGTTTCTTCCGGGAGATCTCCAGAGCAAAGTAGACCCTTATCTGCGTCCGCTTTATGATGCGTTGTTTGAGATAATGGGGGCGGAGAGTTTTAATTCCAATATGGAAAAAGGGCTTATAGAGGTGGCACCGCTTGCCTATATGAGAGGACGTACACTGGACAATGCCTATATTATTCTCGACGAGGCACAAAATACTACGCCTTCCCAGATGAAGATGTTCCTGACCAGGATAGGATTCGGATCCAAGGTTGTGGTGACAGGGGATCAGTCCCAGAAGGATCTTCCGGATCATGCGGCATCAGGACTGGATGAGGCGCTTAAGGTGCTCGCCCACGTAGAAGAGATAGGCTTTGCAAAGCTGACTGCCAGTGATGTTGTAAGGCATCCTCTTGTACAAAGAATAGTAAAAGCGTATGATGACTACGAGGCAAAGTTGGCGAAAAAAGCAAGTAAAACCCGCAAACGTCCGGCTGCCGAATGATTTAAAAAAGAGGTTCATTTATGAGTGTTTTATTTTCTTATGAAACAGACGCTGACCTGGGAGTCGGTGATTACGAAGAGCTTATAAAGGATGTGATTTCGGCAGTTCTTGAAAGCGAAGGATGTCCCTATGAGGCTGAAGTAAATGTAACTATAGGTGATGATGAAACTATCAGGATAATAAACAGAGACTTCAGGGATATAGACAAAGAAACAGATGTGTTGTCATTTCCGGTTGTAGAATTTGGCACTCCCGGGGACTTTAAAGGGATGGCTGCCGAGTTTGAGGAAAACTCTTTTATGTATTTTAATCCCGACACCGGAGAGCTTATGCTGGGAGATATGATACTTTCGGCTGACAGGGTACGCAAACAGGCTGAAGAATACGGGCATTCACGAAAAAGAGAACTGGCCTTTCTGGTGGCTCACAGCATGTTTCATCTTTTAGGATACGATCACATGGAGCCGGAGGAGGCACAGGAGATGGAGAAGCGTCAGGAAGAAGTTTTGGAGCAAATGGGTATAACCAGACAGTGAGGTATTATGTCATATATTAGTTTATACAGAAAATGGAGACCCAGGACTTTTTCGGAGGTACGTGGGCAGGAAGCGGTAGTTACAACTTTGAAAAATCAGGTTATTTCCGGTCATACGGGCCATGCGTACCTCTTTGTCGGTACAAGGGGAACGGGAAAAACCAGTGTGGCCAAGATATTGGCGGCGGCTGTAAACTGTGAATCTCCGAAAGACGGCAACCCATGCCTTGAGTGTGAAAGCTGCAGGTCGCTATTGGCCGGAACGAACATAAATATCCGTGAAATAGATGCCGCATCAAACAACGGAGTGGACAATGTCCGTGAGATAAACGAGGATGTTGTATACCCTCCTACCATGGGTAGTTACAAAGTATATATTATTGACGAGGTACACATGCTTTCCGCCGGGGCATTTAATGCTCTTTTAAAAACACTGGAAGAGCCTCCGGGGCATGTGATGTTTATTCTTGCCACAACAGAGACCCATAAGATACCGTTGACTATTTTTTCCAGATGTCAGAGGTATGATTTTCACAGGATTTCCATTCAGGATATCGAGGCGCAGATAAATCATCTTTCTCAAAAGGAAGGCTTGGATATTGAAGATAAGGCTGTGAGCTATATAGCAAAAAAAGCCGATGGAGCCATGAGAGATGCTCTGAGTCTGCTGGACCGGTGTGCTTCGTATTATTTGGACCAAAGGATAAGCTACGACGGGGTCCTTAAGATACTGGGTGCGGTAGACATGGACATTTACTCCAGGCTTTTTCGTACTATAAAGGAAACTGATACAGTAGGTGCGTTGAAGATACTGGATGAAGCTATTATGTCAGGAAGCATCATAAACCGTTTTGTGACTGATTTTGTGGGGTATCTGAGAAATCTGCTTCTTCTGACAGCAGGGGGTGAGCAGGATATGACTGATATTCTGGGAACTACCATGGAAAATGTGGATACGATGAAAAAGGATGCGTCTTTGACCGATACAGGGGAGTTGAGTATCTACATCAGGGAAATGTCACGGCTTTTGGAGGATCTGAAACGTTCTACCGGACAGCGCACGGTTGCTGAGATGTATTTTATAAGACTTACCAGACCTTCCGTTGACGTGGCTCAGGAAGAGACCGCCGCAGCTGCTCTAAGAACAAGACTTACATCGTTGGAAAAGGCTTTGGCGGATACACGCGCAAGGCTGGAGCAAATAGAAAAGAATCCTGTGGCTTTTGCGGCGCCGAAAATATCGGAAGATGTTAAAACAGAAAAAAAAGAGGAAGTAAAAAAAAATGAATACGAGCCGGTGAAGGCTTTGCCTGAAGATATAAAAAAATTAGTAAAGTCCTGGGATGTTATTGTAAATAGCTTTTCTACGCAAACCAGTATTCCGGATATGATGCGCAGGGCAAAACCCTATCCGGTAAATGAAGAGGATGGACATAAACTTAAAATTGTGGTAGACTCGGAGTCGTGTGCGAAAAGATTTAACCGTGACTGCGGAGACGGTAGCGGAATGACCAATCTTGGTGCGCTTCATAAATATATCGCAGATACCTGCGGCTTAGATGTAGATATTATTCTTCAGCTGGAAGATAAAGAAACATACAATGAAATACAGGATATAACGGAACTTGTAAAGATACCTATAGTTCCGGACGACAGAAAGGAAGAGGTTTGATATGGCAAAAGGACGCGGAGGCTTTCCGGGCGGCGGTATGCCCGGCAATATGAACCAGCTTATGAAGCAGGCACAGAGGATGCAGGCACAGCTTGAGGAAAAGCAGGCTGAGATGGAGACCATGGAGTTTGAAGCATCCTCCGGCGGCGGTGTTGTGACCGTGGCAGTAAACGGCAAGAAAGAGCTTACTAAAGTAGTGATAGATCCGGATGCGGTAGATCCCGATGATGTGGAGATGCTCCAGGATCTTATTCTTGCAGCTGCAAACGAAGCGTTGAAAAAATGTGAAACAGAGACTCAGTCTCAGCTGTCTGAGATCACAGGCGGACTTGGCGGAGGTATGTTCTGATATGGATATATACAGCCGACATATAAAAAGACTTACACAGGAGTTGGCCGGCTTGCCGGGCGTTGGAGCTAAGAGCGCTCAGCGCCTGGCTTTTTATATTGTAAATATGCCTGAGGCCAAGGCGTTTTCCCTGGCAGAAGCGATCAAAGAGGCCAAGGAAAACACCAGGCTGTGTAAAGAATGCTTTTGCCTGACAGATCAGGAAACATGTCCGGTATGTGCGGATAGCAAAAGAGATCACTCTACTATTATGGTAGTAGAGGAGACAAGAGATATGGCAGCCTATGAAAAAACAGGGAAATACGAGGGTGTATACCATGTGCTTCACGGGGCAATAAGTCCCATGACGGGGGTTGGTCCTGAGGATATAAAACTCAAGGAACTAATGGAGAGGCTGTCCCAAAATGATATTAAAGAAGTGATCATAGCGACCAACTCGAGTCTGGAGGGGGAGACTACAGCTATGTATATAAGTCGGCTTCTTAAACCTGTGGGGATAGTTACCACCAGAATAGCCAGCGGTGTGCCGGTAGGGGGAGATCTGGAATATATCGATGAAGTTACACTGCTCAGGGCGCTGGAAGGCCGGACGCGCATAGGAGAGTGATAACAAAAAATTCGAACTTTTTTAATTGCGCAGATGTTGGGCTTGTGATAGACTTAAAGTGGTTTTTTGTGATTAAAATTATGTATAAAAAAAGGGGCGTTGAAGGTGGATAAATACACAACCGGATTGAAAATACAGGAAATCAAAAAGATGTATAAGTCTGAGGAGATCGCCGGTGCCGTAAAGCTGGCGCGGGAGATCGACTGGACTAAGATAAAGGACTGGTCATCACTGGCCATGATGACTGACATTTATGAAAAGGCCGGTGACTATAAAAATGCCAGGGACATGGCTATTTTGGCATATAACCGCAATCTTGGGGGAAGAAAACTTGTATACCGTTTGGGAGATCTCCTGATAAAGTCGGGGGATCTGGATGATGCCGAGGATATTTACGAAGAGTACTGTAATATGGCAAAAAGCAGTGCTGACAGGCATCTTCTAAGATATCATCTTCTCAGGGCGGAAAATGCACCCGATGAGGATCTTATCGAGGCGTTGGAGGAGTATACCGAAGATGAAGTGGATGAAAGGTATATGTACCGTCTTGCCGAGATGTATGCCAAAAACGGTGAGGATGATAAGTGCATAAATGTATGTGACAATATTTCCCTGTGGTTTAAGGACGGAGATTTTGTGGAAGGCGCCGTAAAGCTCAAAAAGAAGCTTGGCGGTACGCTTTCGCCTGCTCAGGAGACTATATATGCCGCTTCAAAAGTGGAAGAAGAGGAACTTTCAAAGACAAGGGAACTGAGCTTTGCAAGTCAGATAAACCTGGCAGACGAAAGAGAAAACAAGACCAGGGAAGGCTATTACGAAGAGGGGTCGTCTGAATCTGCCTCCGGTGGAGGAAGAAAAGGCGGCGTTGTTTCCATGATAAAAAATGTATTTGAAAGCGACGAAGACTATTACGAAGAAGAAGGTGAAGTGCCTGATGTTCATGGGGATGATATAAAGGCTTCTGATGTGGCGGTAGCTGCAGGAGCAGGGGCAGCAGCAGTTGCAGCGTCAGAAGCTGTGGCAGCCGCTACGGGATCTGCTGACGAAAATGCACAGGAAGAGGGATGGAACTTCTCATTTGAGGACAAGGATTTTGTGAAGGACGAAGCCGCCAGGAAAGAGATGGAGAAATCCGGGGAGGATATAGAAACCCTTCTTGAAGAAGAGTCAGAAGTAAAAAAAGCACAGGATTCTGATGCTGTTGCACAGAAATCATCTGATGAGTCCGGAAACAGCGGACTTTCTTCAAAGTCCATGGATATGATAAATTCCGCCCGCCAGAAGATAGAGGAAAGACGCAACAGAGGAAAGGATGAGAAAGGTCATTCCATTGATCCTGAAGTTCAGCAGAGTCTTACGGCCGGTGTAAGTGAGATCATGATCGAAGAAAGTGCCCTTAGGGGTGAAGGCGTGATCAAAAACGGCGAGGATATAGACGGTCAGGTGAATATGGGCGAGTGGATGGACGAGATGCGAAGCATCAAGTATAGTGGCCAGGACACAAAGGAGTATTCCAAGCCTGAGCTTGACCGGTTGCTTGCTGAAAAAGATGAAAAGAGCCAGGCTTTCGACAGACTTATGGCTGAACAGAGGAGACTTGCCGACGAAGCAGGCAAGCCTTTCAACGAAGCCATTGCAAAGAGAAAGGTCGAAGAGCAGATGGTTATCGGGGCAGCAAGGACCGATCTGAATATCAGAACGGGAAAAGCTGCGGCACGTATAGAAAGTTCCGAAACAAAAGCATCTGTTTCGGAAGACCGTAGTGAACAGATATTAAAAGAAGTACTGTATGCTGCCGATCGCCAGGCACAGACAGGTGGTCAGGGTACGCCTTCTTCACTTTTGGAAAATATAGAAAGAGCTGTGGTCAGCTCCATGTATGCAGGCAACAGGGAAGCCATCGTAGGTGGAAAGGACATTCCTGCAGAAGTAATAAATGCTGCAGTCCTTCTTGTGGATTACATAGGAGGCAAGTACAATCCGTCCGCTGCTCAGGCAGCTTCCGGGGTGGCGAAAAAAGCACCGGAGCCTGCAGAAAAGCCCGTTGATGTACAGTCTGCGGAGGCGGCAGAGAAAGCGGCAGGAAAAGAACCGTCATCTGTAGCCGGTCAGGCTGCGGCAGGAACAGTTGCGGCAGGTGCTGTGGCTGCAGCAGGAGCAGTTGCGGCAG
>CAMOUW010000008.1 GCA_946626755.1 uncultured Clostridia bacterium | reverse complement strand
CGGGAGGAATATCTTTTTCAGCTCTCATGTTTCTGACAGCCTTAACTGCAGATTTAAGCAGCTCCGTATCCTTTTCTTCTTTGGGGAAGTCCAGACCAATATCAAATACCGGCCAGCTTGAGACTACTATGGATTCTTCTTCCGGAACCAGTGCACAGTATATTTCTTCCGTTACAAAAGGCATAAATGGATGCAGAAGCTTTAACAGAGTGGTCAGAACTTTCTTTAAAGTCCATACTGCGGCTGTTTTAGTTTCATCTGCATCGTCATAAAGACGTGACTTCACCATCTCCACATACCAGTCACAAAATTCATCCCATGCAAAGGATGATATTTTATCATATGCAATGCCAAGCTCATATTTTTCAAGATTTTCCGATGCGTCTTTTGCCAGTTTATTAACCCCTGATAATATCCACTTATCCGTATCTGTAAGTCCTGACGGAACATCTGATAATTTGACATTTCCTTCGGGATCATTCATCAATATGAATCTTGCGGAGTTCCACATTTTATTGGCAAAATTTCTGGCAGCTTCTACTCTTGATATATAAAAACGCATGTCATTTCCGGGAGAGGTATTGGAAATAAGAGATGCCCTGAGTGCATCGGCACCGTACTGTTCTATGATCTCAAGGGGATCTATACCATTGCCCAGAGACTTGCTCATTTTGCGTCCCTCGGAATCTCTTACGAGACCATGGAAAAGAACATCCTTAAATGGAGGCTTGCCCATATGCTCATAACCGGAAAAGATCATTCTGATAACCCAGAAAAACAAAATATCATAGCCGGTCACAAGTACATCCGTGGGATAAAAATACTCAAGTTCCTTCGTGCTTTCAGGCCAGCCAAGAGTTGAAAAAGGCCATAAAGCGGAAGAAAACCAGGTATCCAGAGTATCTTCTTCCTGCTGCATGCTGCCACCGCATTTCGGACAATTGCATACCTCTTGTTCAGCAACAACGGTATGACCACATGAAGCACAAATATATGCAGGAATCCTGTGTCCCCACCAAAGCTGTCTTGAGATACACCAGTCCCTGATGTTATCGGTCCAGTGATAGAAGGTTTTGTCCATGCTTGGAGGAACAAGACGGATCTCGCCGTTTTTAACAGCATCTGCAGCAGGCTTTATAAGTTCATCCATTTTAACGAACCACTGTTGTTTGATGAGGGGTTCCACGGTAGTGTGACATCTGTCATGGGTACCTACATTATGTTCATGTTCCTGAGTTTTAACAAGAAGACCAAGGCTGTCAAGGTCTGCCAGAACAGCTTCTCTTGCAGCATATCTGTCCAATCCGGCATATTTGCCGCCATTTTCATTTATGGTGGCATCATCGTTCATTATATTTACCTGCGAAAGATCGTGGCGCTCTCCTACCAAAAAGTCATTGGGATCGTGGGCGGGTGTTATCTTTACAACGCCTGTCCCAAACTCCATATCAACGTATTCGTCTGCTACAACAGGTATTTCTTTATCCACAAGCGGTAGAATGACTTTTTTACCGACAAGATCCTTATAACGTTCATCATTGGGATTTACGGCTACAGCAGTATCACCGAGAAGCGTCTCGGGACGTGTGGTTGCTATCTGCACAAAGCGACCATCTTCTCCTGCAACAGGATAGTTAATGTGCCAAAAATGACCTTTTTGTTCTTCATATTCAACTTCCGCATCAGAAATAGAGGTCTTGCATACCGGACACCAGTTAATGATTTTGGAGCCGCGGTATATAAGACCTTTTTCGTAAAGATTAACAAAAGCTTTAGTTACTGCGCTTGACAGACCTTCGTCCATTGTAAATCTTTCTCTGTCCCAGTCGCAGGATGAACCTATCTTTTTTAACTGTGAGATAATAGTTCCGCCGTATTCTTCTTTCCATTCCCAGGTACGTTTAAGAAAAGCCTCACGACCTATTTCTTTTTTATCCTTTCCCTCTTCTTTCAGGGCATTTGTAACCTTAACTTCTGTAGATATACTTGCGTGATCAGTGCCGGGCACCCACAATGCTTCATAACCGCTCATACGTTTATAACGTATGAGTATATCCTGCATAGTATTGTCCAAAGCGTGTCCCATATGGAGCTTTCCGGTTATGTTCGGCGGCGGCATGACAATGGTAAAAGGTTTCTTGTCAGGGTTGACCTCCGCGTGAAAATATCCGTTTTTTTGCCACTTTTCGTATAAACGTCCCTCTATGTCAGAAGGGGAATAATTTTTTTCCAAATCAAAATACCTCGTTTTATTTTTTATCAGTAAATAAATCAGCCTATTGACAAAAGCTGATCCATTTCAGCACTTATATCGCTCACATCACATTCCATGGCTACAGCCATTTCACCGTATAAAAGCTTACGGGCAGTTGTTAAGAACCTGTTATCCACGGATTTCATTTTACGAAGTTCTTTTGCCCTCTCGTTTTTTATGTTATATAAAAATCTGATAAGATGTAAAAGCTTCAACGCATCCTGTGACTTTATACATTCATCGTATTTGCCGGACGGAAGCTTTTCGTTCAGTGTTTTGTCATTTTTGCATTTCTTCGCTTTATTTCTGAGGTTATCACATTCATCCTTTGAAAGGATGCGGCGCATGGGAACTTTATTATCTATCGGTGAGTATATAAGTCCTCTGTTATCGAAAAAAGGCTGAAGAAAATAATAATCGCCGGTAACCCCTTTGATCGGTGGCGTATCTATAGCTGACACGGTACACACACCGACAACCCCGTAAACAACCTTGTCATCCACTTCGAACATTTCCTGATCTCCTTTCTTTTAAATTAGGTCTGATATGAGCATATTATTGTTCATTATAGCCTATTTTACAGGAAAAATCAAAAAAAACGCCTTTTATCCTTAAATGATAAAAGACGTACGAAAACCGACTGAAAGGTCAGGCACTGCAGGAAAGGAAATCTGATATCCCTTCCATAGCCATCTCGTGGTCGTCACCTTCCGTTGAGATAAGTACCTTCATACCCTTTTTAAGGCCGAATGCCATAACACCCATAAGGCTTTTGGCATTAATATTTTTGCCTTCGCTTTGAAGAGCAATATGGCTGGAGTAGTTACACGCCTTCTCTACCAGCTCGGCCACAGGATTCTTATAATTTCTTTCAATGTCTGTTACTTCGATTGTCTTTATCATTTTGTCCTCCATGTTCCTCGGCGTTATGTTTTAAGTATATACAGCAAGAAACACAGAAAGTCAATATGTTTTTTATATTTTTAAAACTCTGTCTTTAAAATCATACTCATAAACATTGTCTGACAGTACTTCATCAGAGGACACTCCTGTTTTGTTTATTTCCACAACCATGTCTAATAAATCTTCGCGTTTCAGACCGTCATACTTCGGAACAAGTATGACTTCATGAACTGATGAGGGTAAAACGAAAAAATCCCCTTGTATGCGTTCCCCAAAGCATGATAATGGCTTTTCATACAGCAGACATGCTGCTCCGTTCATTCCTGAAGCATTTGTTAAAACATACATACTTTTAGAGATATCATTTTCAAAATCATAAAGATCATCTGGGAAAATATCTTTACAATCCTCATATTCATCCATGGCTAAAGTACAGTTTTTGTTTTTACGTGCAATATCTGACAATACCTTTTCGATAGGTTTTATTGTTGCACGCAGAAGTCTTGGAGTGTTGTACTTCGCCTGTTTATCAAGAACATCAAAGTCGATATTCCATGCTTTAAGATGGGAATCATGTATTAAAGCAGTGGCTATACGTCCGCCGTTATCTGATAATACTGCGTAATAAACAACAGCAAGATCTAAATAGTTTTTATGCGGAACTGTTTTTAGAAGCTCTTTGTTTTTTTTATAATTTACAAGTTTATAGACAATCCGATGTCGCATTTTATCGTAAGATTTAAAGTGATCGAGGTTTAGTTCAAATGAATCACGACTCATGTAATAACTTGATAAGATCTCGTCCATTATGTTGTCAATGCTCATCCCGTCCTTATATTTTGGATAATAATCATTAAGATATATTGTAGGTGCCATAGTATGCCCTTTTTCCATGATCACAAGGCCGTCCAGTTTAGTATCATTGTTTTTTATAATCTGATTGACATAAACATGCCCCTCTTTTCCGGCTGTTTTTTCTGCCCTTTTTGTGACAGTGCTGATAAAATCAGAATAATTCATTGTAGATTCTCCTTATTAAAAAATTTAAAGATAAATAGAAAAAAAGTCATTTTAATTTTGTTATGATTATTTTGAGAAAAAAGAAAATAGAATAAAAAATGAAAAATACAAATAAAAACCTGTACACGGATATTTTATGTATTATGTAGAAAGTATGTGGAAAAAATTTAGAAATCAAAAAAATGACCGGATCAGAACGATCCGTCGATTATAGTAAATGATTAACAACTTCATGTCAAGATTTTTTATAATTATTCTTTCTCATGTTCAGTTTTATTTATAAAAAACATTTTTTCTAAAGTTTCATATTGACATTTATGGCATTTTTCATATAGAATAGCAAAGTATGTTTATCTAACGCCCGTTCATAGTTATAAACATTAAAAAAATAATCAAGGGAGGTATCTGTTAAAATGGCAAATATTAAATCTGCTAAGAAGAGAATTCGCACAAACAACGCCAGAGCAGAAAGAAATAAAGCTGTTAAAAGCGGTGTAAAGACTGAGATAAAGAAAGTGCTTGCTGCTGTTTCCGAAAATGATAAGACAGCTGCACAGGATGCACTTCTTTCAGCAAAAAGTTCAATTCAGCGCGCTGCCAACAAAGGAATCTTTCATAAAAATACGGCTGCAAGAAAGATTTCCAGACTTACAAAGGCTGTAAATGCGTTATAAATAAAAATAACCGTAAGGAATGTTTTTAACAAACCTTACGGTTTTTTTATTCCAGAGCCATGGCTATCATCAGCTCCGTACCTGTACGCTCATCTATTCGTCCGGTTTTAATATCTTCCTCGGTCCGGGCAAATGACTCAACGATCTTTTTTAGTTGTCCGGTGGTGAAATTATCTGCCTGTGAAAGATAATTGGCTGCCACAAAAGGCGCCACACCCTTCATGCCGATACTTCCGGCCAGGGTCTTTCTGTCGATTTTCCCCTTTCCCTCTTTAGCCTGTAGAATTCCTGAAAAAGCCCTTTGCATCAAAATAAGTATCTTCATGGCCGGTTCTTTTAAAGTAAGCAGGTCAAAATACATTTCATATACTTTTTTCTTGTCTTTTACCCCCAGGGCTTTTATCATATCAAATATCCGGTTTTCGACACATACACTGCATACTGCATCAATATCATGACTGTCTATGGAATATTTTCCGGCAGTGTAGGCAAAAAGCTTCTCAAGCTCACCGTTTATAATGCCCAGATCAGAGTCGGTACGTGCTATTATTGACTTTATGCAAACATCATCAATAGATTTGCCGTTTTCTTTACAGCGTCCCGATATATACTTTGTAAGTGTGGAAACAGTCTGTTTATTTATCTCACAGATATAACCTTTTTTATTTATACTTTTATATAAGCTTGTACGTTTATCGGGGGCTTCGTCTACAATGATAATGTGCAGATAGTCCGGCATATTATCAACAAAATCACTAATTTTTCTTTCCCGGCCATTTTCATCTTTATATGTAAATGATTTTTTAAAAATGTCTGTCCTGTCAAGGATAATAAGGCGGTTCGGAGAAAAAAAAGGAAGTGTAGATCCAAAGGATACGAGTTCGTTAATATCTGCTTTTTCATTCATCTCCAGAGTATTAATATCATCATCACCGGCCAATGCGTTTTTAAGATTATCTTTCATCTGTTTTTTCAGATAATCTTCTGTGCCACATATCAGGTAAACAGGCTTAAATGTTTTATTTTTTATATCATTATTTATATTATTCATACGGGTATTTTACTTTGTATTCAGAAAACAATCAACACTGAGTTTGTCTTTTTCTTTGTAAATGATTATCCCGCCTCTATCCTTTGTGGCAATAACAGGAGTTTTGATTTCTTTGAATCTTAAAAGAGTCTCATCTGCAGGGTGACCATAACGGTTATTCACCCCGCAAGATACTATACCAAGCGTTGGTGCAGCTTTATTAATAAATTCTTCTGTCGATGAGTTTTTTGAACCGTGATGTGCCACTTTTAGTATATCTGTTTTTATTATTTTTTTGTTTTCCAGGAGATATTTCTCAGTATCACTCGTCATATCTCCTGTCAATAATATGCTGATATCATCATCGGTGTAATAGTAGACAGCACTATATGCATTTATATCTTCATTTCCTAATGCGCTATGCATTTTTTCATCGGGGCTGATACATTTTACATTAAAACTCTCATCTCCTGTCTTAAATCCTGCTTTGGCGTAAGAAACCGGAATGTTTTTTTGTCCGGCTTTCTGTTCTAAAGCCAGATATCCTCCATCTCTTAACTCGTTTTTTATGTCCGGTAATATTAATTTATCTGTTTTTATGCTGTTATCATCCAGTAGATCACAGATGATATTTATATGGTCATCGTCGCTGTGACTGATGAAACAGGCGTCTATTCTGCTGATCCCCCTGTATTTTAAAAATGACTCCAGCCTGTATTTATACGCATTTTTTATATCACTGCTGCCGCCGTCAAACAGGATATTTTTTCCGTTTTCGGTATGCACAAGTATGCAATCTCCCTGTCCCACATCTATCATTGCCAAATAAAAATCATTTTTTGTTTGTTTTGTTATCAAAAAAAATGCTGTTACAACAAGAGACAGAGGGATAACAAATTTGAAAAATATACCTTTTTTTCTTAATTGCAAAAAAATGATCACAGACAGTAAAACAAGTGCATAATATATCAGTATTTTTTCCGGTGACGGACGTCCTGTAACAATACTGCTATGAGGAAATTTCGAAAAGGTATTACAAAGAAAATCATATATATCAAATATACGCTCGGCAGTTCCTATCAGAAAAACTCCCACAGGAGGAAACACGATCCCTGCAAGACCTGCAGCCAGGCTTATACCCATAAGAAGACCGGCAAGAGGTAAAATAAGCATATTTAAAAAGACCGAATACACCGGAGTTTCATAGTAATAATAAAGATTTGCAGGTAATAGACCAATAAAAATAGCAAAAGATATTTTAAAATCTGATAACAATAGTTTTAAAACAAATGACTTAAAAGAATTTTTGAAAAATTTATCTGAAATAATTATAGAAGTCACAGACATATATGACAAAAGAAAAGATGCACTTGTTATTGAAGCCGGATAAACAAACAGGGTTGCTATCATTTGTGCACTGAGGGCTGACGGGGCATCGTAAGTACGTCCCGCCACATCTGCCGTAACAGCAAATAAAAACATAACCGATGCTCTTATGGCAGAAAGAGCAGATCCCGTCATTACCGTATATGTTATAACGCAAAAACCTGCACATAGTGCGGAGGAGAAGAAACTGACCCCTCTGCCCCTCAGAAGTCTGTATATGACTGAACCTGCAAAAGAAATATGAAGACCGCTTATGGCCAAAAGATGCGCTATCCCACTGTCCTTATATAGTTCTTTAACGTCAGGGTCAAGATTGCTCTGATCCCCCAGAACAATAGAACTGATACGCCCTTCATATTCAGGTGAAATGTTTTTAAAGCATTTTTTTATGTTTTTACTTATAAATCCTGCTGTTACAAAAAAAATATTGTCCGGTGGCCTGATTATATCTACGCCTTCAGTTTTCATTTTTGAATAAATCTTTAATGAGCTGTAATATTGTCTTTCATTGAAATTGCCTTCGTTTCTTGCAAAACTTAAAGCTTGTAACTGCCCTTCCGCAAGAATGATCGCACCTGTTTCTATTTCATTAATAACAGGACAATAAACAACAACTCCGTTTATTTTATTATTTTCCATGTCCACACAACCACTTAATATCAGTTTCATACCTTCTTCTGTATGGGTGATCTTTTTTACACGGCCTTGTATCCGGGCATGCTCATACTTTTCTGAAAGCTCTAATTGTTCTATTGTTTCGGGTTTTTTGCTGCTGAATGAAATGATAACCAGAGAAATTAATGAAAAAATAAAGAGAAAAAAAAGATGATTTTTTTGAATTTTTCCTGTAAAAAAAAGGGATATAAAAATGATCAGCAGAATAAAAAAGATAAATAAAAAACCAAGGTGAAAGGCGCTTCCCAGGGCAGATATGACTGCGACGGGAAGCGCCATCCACACAATGGGTCGCTTCATTTGCAATTGCTTCACCTCCAAAAAAAATGATTAATATGTAATAGTTTCATCCACATAAGATTCGTCGGCAGTAAACTCTCTGTCTAAAGAAATACTTTCTCTGAAAGGTGTATCAGAGCTTCCGTTTATCATGATCCTGACGGCACGTACAGTATCCAGACTGCACAGAGAGTTGACTATTGAATATATGGGAAGTTCACCTGATGCATTTACCAGGTTATTTAAGAAAGAATCATCAAAATTTACATAACAAACACCATTACTCACAGAAACACCCAAAAGATTGACATTGGACGGAATGCTGGGATACAGACCGGCTTCATTAGGTCCGGCTATGAGCTTGGCAACTATTATATTCTCAAGGGAAATATCCTGATTATAAGCAACATTTGTTCCTACACGTATCAGTTTATCACCTGCTTCATTGGTAAAATACAGATCAACCTTTGTCCATTCAGTGGATGAAGGTACATTGGCAGTATCATCATAAAAATCGGATTCTTTCATGTCAGAAAGAATTTCGCCGGATGATATAACTGCCGGAACATCACCAACTAAAAAATCTACGGATTCAATACCCTCTATCTGTGTTATAGTTTTTATCAAACCTGTTCGATAAAAGATTTCAGTAATATTGTCCATGTTAAGATAATCTGGACTAAAGCTGATAATGGCTTTTTTATCAACAATACGGTAGTCTTTTATCTGCAGATCAGAAGGCTTTAGAACAATATACTCGTCTGATTTATGTTGTTCTTCCATAGATCTTAAAAGGATACCCAGCAACTCTTTCTTTGAGGTTGAGTCGCTGTGTACAATGTTGTACGTTAAACGTGTACCGTCATTATTAGTGAAATAAACTCTGTAATCCCCATTGCCCGGAGAACCTGCAGATTGACATCCGGTCAAAGACAGCGCTGCACTTACGCCTGCAATACATAAAAAAGTTTTGATTTTATTATATGCATATCTGCTCTTATTTTTTGACATGATCCATACCTTTTTGTGACGACAGACTTCTTTTTAGCGGCATTTTAACAGTGAAAACAGTCATACCGCCCTCTCCCTTATCATTTTCAGGTTCGCTGTATAACTTAATCTGTCCGTTATGCATAAGGATGATAGACTTAACAATAGAAAGTCCCAGACCGGTTCCGCCTGATTCTCTCGAACGGGCTTTATCCACTCTGTAAAATCTTTGGAATACATTTTTTTGGTCATCGGGCGGGATACCTATACCGTTATCCTCTATACGCAGATAGAAAAACTCATAGTCAGCATTTAAGGAAACGTGTACATAACCTTCATCTTTATTGTACTTTATTGCATTTTCCACAAGGTTGGTAACAACCTGGGTAATCTTTATATCATCCACCTGGGCTTCTACGGGACGAATGCTTTCAAAGACAAGCTCTATATTTTTCCTGTTTGCGATGGGAGTAAGTTTTTTCAATACATTTTCCACAAGAGCATTTATATTTACATCAGAAATATTGAGCTTTGAAACGGATTTATCCATACGTACCAGGGATAAAAGGTCTTCTATGATACCGTTTTCTCTGTCTATCTCAGATGCGATATCCTGCATAAATTCTCTGTACACCTCAACCGGAGTATTTGGGTCGGCAAGAAGAGAATCAGCCAGCAGCTTCATAGAAGTCATAGGTGTCTTGAGTTCGTGTGATACGTTTGAAACGAACTCTTCTTTTGAGGCATCAAGTTCTCTTGCGTTATCAAGTATTTCATTAAAATGAGAGAACAGATCCCTGTATTCGGTATATCCGTCTTCTCTGAGACGTTTATCGATCTTTCCGCCGGCAATTTCCGCTATGGATGTATTTATATTGTTATGACGGTTTTTAAATTTCTTTGCCAGAAAACCGGCAAAAACAGCCATAGTCAGAACGATAGCTACAGTTATAAGATTAGAATAATTATGTATGTCCTGCAGGGAACGGTTCAGGCGTGAAACATTCCGGCTCAGAAGAAGTACTCCCATATTGTCCCCCGTGTTGTTTTGCAGAAGGACAGCACTTTCTATAAGTGTATTTTTACGTACATAATCAGAGACATGTGTTTGTCCCTGCATGATCTTTACTACATTTTCGTTTATAATAGTCTTTCCGCTGTCGAATTCGTAAGTGTCGAGGAGTATTTTGAAATTGTTGTCGACAATCCTTATACGCATTTCATTGATTGATGCGAGCTGCGAATAATTACTGAACTGTCCGGCGCTTCTGGCAGAGTCAATGGAGTCATATGTTTTCATTTCATCAGCAATGACAGCGGCCTGAGTCTGCATGGCACCAAGCTCTGTTTCTGAAATGATGTTTCCGAAATAATAGTTGTCAAGTATATTAAGGATCGTAACCGGAACAATTGTAAAAACCATCAGATATATGAAAATACTCAAAGAAAAGCTGCGGAAAAATCTTCCCACAGCAGAAGATATATTTTTTCTTTTTATGCCGGAGCCTGTCTCCTTTGAGCTTTTTTTCAATCTATCAGACATGGAAATAATAACCTACTCCCCATTTAGTATGTACATATTTGGGGTTTCCGGGATCCTCTTCGATCTTTTCTCTCAATCTTCGTATGTGTACATCTACTGTACGTTCATCACCGGGGAATTTGCTTCCCCAGGCCTCTTTTAAAAGACCTTCCCTGCTGTACACTTTACCGGGATGCTTAGCCATCAACTCTAAAAGATTGAATTCTCTGGCAGTAAGATTTATCTCTGTATCATTGATAAAAAGAGTACGGCTGTCGGGATCAAGTTTCATATCCTTAAATTCAAGAACCCCACCGGTCACGGAAGAGACAGGTTCTTTTGTTTTTCTTCTAAGAATGGCTTTCATACGGGCCTTAAGTTCAAGTATATTGTAAGGTTTAGTAATATAATCATCCGCACCGTATTCAAGTCCCATGATCTTATCCATATCCTCACCCTTTGCGGTAAGCATAATAATAGGCACATCAGAGAACTGTCGTATCTCCTGGCATACCTGAAGACCGTCCATCTTGGGTAACATAAGGTCAAGGAGAATGATGTCGTAAGGATTTTCTTTAGCCATATTCAGTGCCTCTTCTCCGTCGTAAGCACATGAAACCTCCATGCCGTCCTGGGAAAGGCTGAAATTCAGACCTTTAACAATTATCTTTTCATCATCAACTACCAATACCTTTGTAGCCATGCCTTTTGTCCTCCGTTTTTAAAATCATGAAAAAAAATAGTTTTATACAGTAATAAGATCTTTAATTTTATCAAAGGCTGCATTTTTTATACCGGATATATTCATTATATCCTCTATCTTCTTAAATGAACCGTTTTGTGTTCTATAATCAACTATAGCCTTTGCTTTTGCATCACCTATGCCGGGAAGGGTTTTAAGAGTAGTCTCATCAGCTGTATTTATATTGACGAAATTGGAATTTGGGGAGACACCGGACGGTGCGGCATTATTTTGCGGCTGACTGGCAGCAGGAATATCATCACTACCCTTTTTAAGTATAATGATCTGTTCACCGTCACTTACTTCTCTTGCAAGATTGACAGAAGTAAGATCTGCGTCCGGAGTGGCGCCTCCGGCCATATCCACCAGTGCCCCGAGTCGGGTTTGCGGTTCACATTCATAAACACCGGGGGTGTTTACTTCTCCGCAAATATAAACATAATTTTTAAAAGTGTTTTGCAAGGGATCTCCGCTCGCATCAGAGACCTCTGTCATTTTATCATGATCAGACAGTTCTATTTCTACTGTTTCATCAGGTACTTCACTCGATGAATGCGAATGAGCCTTCAGGGAGATGATCCCTGCAACAACTATAAATGCAGCTATAGCAGTTATCCTTACTATTTTGTACCCGGCAAATATGTTTTTTTTCTTCAATGTGCGCTCCTAAAAATATAAAAATATTTTTAAGCTTCCCTTTTGCGCTAATGGCTTAATAATACAAAAATTTCATTTGAATTACAAGCATTTTATATGTAAAAATCCTTTACCGTTAAAGAAAAATATTGTAAGATGATAAGCAATTCGTTTTGAGGAGGGGTGGCTTTTTTGAGGACCGGCAGTAGGATAAAAAAATATAGTTTTTCAAAGAGATTTTTTTCCGCAGACAAAAAAGACGGCATAAGCGGTAATATCATTTATTTTATCGCTCCGGCTGTTATTTTAATGCTCTTTTTGATCCTTTTTGCTGCCAAGCATATCTCTCCTTTCGGTGAATATGTTTATTTACCTTCTGATATGTATCACCAGTACTGTCCTTTCTTGT
Organism: uncultured Clostridia bacterium; assembly: GCA_946626755.1. GTDB lineage: Bacteria > Bacillota > Clostridia > Lachnospirales > Lachnospiraceae > UBA4285. The sequence goes on along the minus strand of CAMOUW010000008.1, from coordinate 22,427 downwards.
CCGACTTATGGTATAAACTCCATGATGGCGGCAGTTTGTTATATACACATGATTTCGGTCTGGGTACAAACTTCACTGCACTTTTTGCATATTATTTGTCCAGTCCTCTGAATTTTTTCGTAGTATTCTTTCCACATCATATGATACCGGCGTTGATGAACGCTTTTATCATAATAAAAATGATGGCGGCATCAGTTTTTTTTACGATATATATTTCATCACACTACAAGGATAAAAATATTCTTATATGTGCTTTTTCCGTGTTTTATGCAATGTCCGGATATATCGCCGCATTTGCATGGAATATTATGTGGTTGGACTGTGTTGCTGTATTTCCTCTTGTTATACTGGGTATAGAACGTATTATTTACAAAAAGAAGCCGGTTTTATTTATTACTGCCCTTGGATTATCTGTTATTTTTAATTATTACATATCCATTATGGTAGTGATCGGGTCTGTTATATATATAATCTGTCTCCTTTTCATCATGGATAGATCAGGAGAACGTTTTGCGGTAATAAAACGTATTTTTATGTTTTTGTGGAGCAGTGCCATAGCTGCCGGTCTTGCAGCAGTACTCTTACTGCCGGAAATATATGCATTTAAGCTTTCGGCCTCTTCGGCTTCCACATTTCCCACCACCTTGAAGGCGTACCAGTCTTTTTTGCAGATCATTTCCAGGCAAATGACATTTTCCCCTTCATATACGTGGCTTGAACATTATCCCAATATATATGCAGGCGTTATACTTGTAGCTCTGATACCGCTGTTTTTCATGTTGCCCAAAATACCTGTAAGGCAAAAGATTATAAAAGGTGTGATCATAGGAATATTTATTTTTTCTTTTATGTTTAACATCCCTGAATATATCTGGCACGGTTTTCATTTTCCAAACTGTCTGCCTGCCAGACAAAGCTTTATTTATATTTTCTTCATACTGACATGCGGATATGAGGTGATAAAAAACCGAAGAAGCATAAGATTTTATCATTGGCTCATATCTTTGGAGATATCTGCAGCGTATCTGATAATAATGTTCATAGCTTTCAGGGGGGATACTACCGTAGCAGATGATAAGGCATTTACATATTCTATACAGACATTAATGTGGAATGCGGTTTTTCTGGCTATTTACTATTTTTTGCTGCTATTTATAATAAATCCCAAAAGATACAATGTATATTTTATATCTATAGCATCTATTTGCGTATTATTTACAGAAGCCGCAGTGCATATGGGTCAGACCGGATTATCTCTTGTAAATTATACCGAGTATAAGAAAAACGATGATAAGTATGAGCTTTTAAAGAAGAGTCTGGACAACTCAGGGTTTTATCGTATGGATCAGTATGAAGCCCGCACTGCAAATGACGGTGCCTGGTATGGTTATAAATCGGCCAACACCTTCTCTTCCACTTCTCCGAGGGGTGTATCTGATTTTTATAAAGCAATGGGTACAAAAGCCGCAATGAATTCATATCAGCGCCTGGGAAGTACTGAAATGATGGAAAGTCTTTTATCCATCAGATATACCATTGAAAAAAAGGCATATGCTGAAACTGCAGATCCTGTAAAAAAACTTGTGTTTGAAGATGATGATCTGTTTGTGTACGAAAATCCTTATACGTTATCATTAGGATATGCCATTCCATCGTCTGTGGCCGGGTCAGAGCCTGAAAAAGGTGCTACTGTAAGAGATGCCATTGACTATCAAAATATATTGTTTGAAGATTTAACAGGAATAAACGGACTTTTTCATTATGAAGCCAAATATGACTCCGAAAAAAAGGTTACTCACAATGTTTCTAAAAGCGGACATTTATATATATCCGTTTATGGAAGCGTTCCTGAAAAGATGATGTTTGCAGTCAATGAAGCTGAAGGCACAGAGGTAAAGGGGCTCAATACACATAATCGTCTTGTGGATATGGGTTATGTCAGTGAAGGTGATAAAATAGATATTTCATCGGAAGATGATTTTAAATTAAAATGCTATATAATGGACACGGAATTGTTAAAAGAGGGATATGAAAAGCTGGCTGCTTCAGATCTTGAGATAAAAGTTTTTGAAGATACTTTTATCTCAGGCAGTTATAATGCTGAAAATGACGGGTCATATCTATTTACTCTTCCATATGACGGTGGATGGAGTGTTTATGTGGACGGTCAGGAGGTTCAGACTTCTCCTGCGCTTGGAGCATTTTTAAGCATACAGACCACTAAAGGAAGTCACAACGTAGAACTAAAGTATTTTCCCAAAGGACTTAAGGCAGGTATAATAATCAGTCTTGCAAGTCTTGGGATTTTGATTATACTTATTGTAACCGGAAAAAAAAGAAACGATTGGGAGGTTATTTCATGAAACTCTGGGGCGGACGTTTTACAAAAGAAACTGATAAACTTGTAAATGATTTTAATGCATCTATATCTTTTGATAAAGAATTATATAAACATGACATACACGGAAGTATTGCCCATGCACGAATGCTTGGACGCAGCGGGATCATTTCCGAAAAAGAAAGCGCAGATATAGTTGCAGGGCTTGAAACAATAGAAAATGATATAGACAACGGTTCTCTTATCATAGATGATACCTACGAAGATATACATACATTTGTAGAAGCCAATCTTATAGAAAGAATTGGTGATACCGGCAAAAAGCTTCATACAGGAAGAAGCCGTAATGACCAGGTTGCGCTTGATATGCGTATGTATACCAGGGAGCAGATAGATGTGTTGTCCGACAATATTTTTGAAATGCAAAAGGTTTTGCTGCGTCTTATAAAAGAAAACACACAGACCTTCATGCCGGGATTTACACATTTACAGAAGGCTCAGCCTGTAACTGTTGCTCACCACTTTGCGGCATATTTTGAAATGTTTATAAGAGACAGGAGCCGTCTTAGTGATTGCAGAAAAAGAATGAACCAGTGCCCTCTCGGAGCCGGAGCTCTTGCAGGAACTACTTATCCTTTGGATCGTTCATTTACTGCCGGAGAACTTGGATTTGACTGTCCTACCAGAAACAGCATGGATTCAGTTTCCGACAGAGACTATCTTATAGAATTTTTGGATTGTGCAGCTATAATCATGATGCACTTAAGCAGATTCTCAGAAGAAATATGTATCTGGAATTCCAATGAATACGGATTTATAGAACTTGATGATGCCTACAGTACCGGCAGTTCTATTATGCCCCAGAAGAAAAATCCTGACATAGCTGAGCTTGTAAGGGGAAAGACAGGCAGAGTTTATGGCGCCCTTATGTCACTCCTTACAACTATGAAAGCCCTGCCTCTTGCTTACAATAAAGACATGCAGGAGGATAAAGAGCAGGTATTTGATGCTGTTCGTACTTTAAATATGTCCGTGACCCTGTTTACAGGTATGCTGGATACCATGTCTTTCAGAAAAGATCGTATGGCTGAAAGTGCAAAGCTTGGATTTACAAATGCTACAGATGCCGCTGACTATCTGGTAAAACACGGAGTAGCATTTAGAGATGCTCATGGTATAATCGGCCGCATTGTTCTTTACTGTATAGAAAATAATAAAGCTATAGATGATATGTCACTTGAAGAGCTTAAAGAGTTTTCTGAAGTTTTTGGAGAAGACATATTTGATGCCATCAGTCTTGAAACCTGTGTAGATACCAGAAATACCACCGGAGCCCCCGGTAAAACAAGTATGGAAGAAGCAATAAGATTTTATGAGAATTATATAAGTGAATAAATCTCATTCATAAAAAAACCATGTTGCAGATCAAACATTGCAACATGGTTTTTATATACTCAAACTTCTTTATATAATTCTATATCCAGTTCTCCGTCGCACATCTGCGCAAGTTTCGGAAGAATGCCCGTAAAATGTTCGGAAGCATTGTGTTTTTCTATAGCATCCTGATCCTTCCAGATCTCAATAAATGAATGTCTGCATTTGTCATTTACATTTTGATTAAGTGAATATGATATATTACCTTCTTCTGCTGCAGATGCCTCAACAAGAGGAGCTGCAGCCTTATGAAATTCTTCTATCATCTCTTCTTTTACAACTGCTTTTGCTACAATTTTAATCATATCTCATTCTCCTTTTTTAATTATTTATCATTCTTTCACAATTTTGCCTGCGTATGATCTTTAGAAAAATATCAGGCTGTTTTAGAAAACAAAGGAGCAGCTCAAGAACATGAACTGCCCCTTTGTTGTTTATAGAAAAATAATAAAATCTGATTGGTATTGTATATCCAAAAATCCCAAATAATAAGTACCAGATAATAATTAGTTTTTGGTACCAGTTTTAGCCTGCACCGAATAACAATCCTATTCCTCTGGCAGCAAATGCTGCAAGCCAGGCTACTCCGCATTGCCAAACAACAAGTATAAAGGCCCATTTACCACCAAGCTCTCTTTTTACAGCACCTACAGCAGCTACGCAGGGTGTGTATAAAAGACTGAATATCAGCATGCTTACGGCAGATAAAGCGGAAAGTGAAGCTGTCATAGCAGCTCCTGAACTAAACAGTACCTGCATAGTTGTAACAACACTTTCTTTCGCAATAAATCCTGTTACAAGAGATGTGCATATTCTCCAGTCGCCCAAACCGAGGGGAGAAAAAACAGGCACTAAAAATCCGGATACAAGTGCAAGAATACTTTGGGACGGATCCTCAACCATGTGAAACTCAGGACTGAAGCTTTTTAAAAACCATATGATTATCGTTGCGATCAATATAATTGAAAAAGCTTTCTGAAGGAAATCCCTGGCCTTATCCCATACCAGCTGTAAAGTGTTTTTTATACCCGGAAGTCTGTAATTGGGCAATTCCATAACAAATGGTACAGCCTCACCTTTGAAAAGAGTTTTCTTGAGTATAAGCGCAATGAGAATAGCTACAAGAATACCCAAAAGATAAAGCCCCGTCATAACAAAACCGCCGTATTTCGGGAAAAATGCATTAACGAAAAATGCATATATCGGAAGTTTTGCAGTACAACTCATGAACGGAGTAAGAAGCACCGTCATTTTACGGTCTCTTTCACTGGGAAGAGTTCGTGTAGACATAACCGCAGGTACTGTACATCCGAAACCTATGATCATGGGAACCACACTTCGGCCGGAAAGACCTATCTTTCTAAGGAGCTTGTCCATAAAAAAGGCTACTCTTGCCATATACCCGCTGTCCTCCAATATAGAAAGGAAAAAGAACAGGGTCATGATTATCGGCATGAAACTTATTACACTTCCAACACCTTCAAATATGCCGTCTATAATAAGATTGTGTACAACTTCATTTACATTTCCGGCTGTCATAGCAGAATCCGCCAGATCTGTAAGCGCTCCAATACCTGTTTCTACAAGCTCCTGCAGATAAGCTCCTATAACATTGAATGTAAGAAAAAATATGGTGCCCATTATTCCGATAAAAACAGGGATAGCTGTATATTTACCGGTTAAGATACGGTCTATTTTCTTGCTTCTTGTGTATTCTTTGCTGATCGAAGATTTTACTACAGTTGTACTACAGACTTTGCCTATAAAAGAAAATCTCATATCAGCGATACAGGCATTTCTATCCATATCCCTTTCGGATTCCATCTGTGCAATTATTTTTTCTATCGCTTCAGATTCATTATCATTCAGATCCAGCTGTTTCAGGATAAGATTGTCCCCCTCGACGATTTTTTCAGCGACAAATCTGACAGGAAGCTTAGATTTATCTGCGTGATTCTGGATCAGATGCCTTATGGCATGCAGGCAACGGTGTACGGATCCGGTATTTTCATTTTCATCGCAAAAATCTTTTCTTACAGGCTTTTCACGATAATGGGCAACATGAAAGGCATGTCTGATAAGTTCGTCTACACCCTCATTTTTTGCTGCAGAAATAGGAATAACCGGAACCCCAAGCATTTCTTCCATTACATTTACGTCAATGTATCCGTTATTTCCGGTTACTTCATCCATCATGTTTAGAGCAACAACCATGGGTACATCCATCTCAAGAAGCTGCATCGTAAGATAAAGATTACGTTCTATATTGGTAGCATCCACTATATTTATAATGGCATTTGGTTTATCTTCAAGTACAAAATTTCGTGATACAACCTCCTCTTTGCTGTACGGCGACATTGAATATATACCGGGAAGATCAGTAACAAAGCTGTTTTTTAATCCTCTTATCTTACCTGTCTTCCGGTCTACCGTAACTCCCGGGAAATTTCCAACATGCTGTCTTGCACCGGTAAGCCTGTTAAAAAGAGTTGTTTTACCGCAATTCTGATTTCCTACAAGCGCAAATGAAAGCATCACGTCATCAGGAAGCTCATCACCGTCGCTTTTTGCATGGTACTTTCCGGACTCACCCAGACCCGGATGATCGGATGCTTGTTTTGGACGTTTCAATTTCGGAGCAGTATTATTTTTAGAAGCTGTGCCCGGACAGACCTCTATTTTTTCTGCTTCAGACAATCTCAGAGTCAGGCGGTATCCATGTATAAGAATCTCTACAGGGTCACCCATTGGTGCATATTTTACCACCTGCACTTCAGTCCCGGGCAATACCCCCATATCCAGGAAGTGCTGACGAAGAGCGCCCTCTCCGCCTACTTTTTTTATAACGGCAGTTTTGCCTTTTTGTAATTCTTTTAAAGTCATACGAGCACTCTCACCTCCCGATATATAAATAATAAAAAAACACCACCTATTATTAAATTAGGCAGTGCTAATTGTTTATAATTTATTACAAGATATGGTATTTGTCAAGTTAATTATTTAATCTTTAGCATCTATCAAATAAAATGTACTTATAGATTATAAACTTGTTTTTATCTTGATATGAATGTCTTTTATAAATATCATACATACCTGTTTATCCTGACCATCACATTTCCCTTTTTTGTCATTTCCCCTACCTCTTCAAAAATGAATTTCCCGTATCCCCTTACTGCAAATATGTCTCTCTCCTTCGGAACAAGACTTTCATTCCCACAGCTGCGGCCGTTTACCAATACCATACCGGCGGTAAATAGTCTGCGGGATTCACTTCTTGACAGATTGTACAGCTTAGCTATTACGGCATCTATCCTGGGGGAGGGTACAATGATCATATTTTCATCAAACTCCGGTTCAATGCTTATGCCGGATTCATTTTCCGGATCACATTTGGCACAGATAACGGTTGTGTTTTTTATGCTTTCTATATTTTTGCATAAATGCTCAGCTATGCTGTCACATACAAAAGCGTAAGCATTTTTATCTTTGATTACGATATCCCCTATGGTATCACGTTCTACACCAAGACTCATAAATACACCAAGATAATCTCTGTGAGTCAGTTCTTCACAATACTTGGGATTTACAGGGCGTATTTTTAATGTGCTTATGGGAAAATCCACCTCGTATCCGAGATCAGACACATCACCAAATCTCACCATTACACGCTCGCAGCCTTCAATCCCGCCCCACAATCTTACATAGTTTTTGTCCGCCACATCAAACGCAGCAGCTGCATCGGAAGGTGATAAAAATCGGCTGAAAACAAATGAATTGCTGGCGTAGGACTGCCTGTAAAGATCCTCCATCCGTTTTTTTAAATTTATGTATTTTTTATCTGACATTAATTGAGTCCTTAATAATAAAATGTATAAGTTGTTTTGATTTAAAAATAAAATATCAGCTTTATTGAATTCTTTCAACTTTTTTTCACCAAAGAAAAGAGTTTCGGTAATCATCTTTTGCATGATCTGTATTTCTCCTTACGTTTATAGTAAAAAAAGAATGTGGGAAACTTTTGCTCATCCCACATTCCGTTATTTTGATCATATTAAATTATGAATCAGTGATTTCCTTATCTCCTTTTTTGTTCCCTACCATCGTCCAGCATATCAATAAAGCAATGGCATACAATATCAATATCGCCAAAATGATCCATTTGTATCCGGCTATGGTTGATCCGGTCGCTCCCAGGATCAGTTCCGACATATTATTCCCTGTTAGTCCTGCTATCGCCCAGGCCGATAACGCCAGGCCATGGATCTTACTGATCTTCTTCATACCGAAACGTTCCGAAAGCAATGCGGGCAGTGTAGAAAATCCGCCGCCGTACCCTGCATTAATAACAAACAATAATATGATCATTATTACGCCTATTACAGTATTTCCGGTAACAAGGCTTATTATGCTTGCTCCTATGCAGCTAATAAAAATTATTTTGTAAATGGAGTTTCTCTGTTTTAATTTATCTGACAGGCTAGAGTATCCGATCCTTCCCAACGCATTAAATGCAGAGGAAACAGACGGTATAACACTCACTATTATGCCAAGTACCGCAAGACCCGCAAAAACGGTCTGAAGGATCTGTTTCTCATACGTGATCAACATAAGTCCGCAATGAATGTTTAAGAAGAACATTAACCATATCCCTAAAAACTCTCTTTTCTTAAACATTTCCTTTATGCTGAAGCTTCCGGATTCCTCTTCCTTCCAGCCTTCCGGTTTCTTTAATAATAAATGACCCAAAAACATCATGGCAAAATATACGCCGCCTAATATATAAAACATAGGCGCGATTCCCAGGCCGCTCTGAATGGCTTCCATTATGGGCGTGGCAATAGCCTTTGCCAGCCCGAATCCCATTATCGAGATACCTGTCGCCAGACCTTTTTTATCTTTAAACCACAGCATCAGTGTTTTTACAGGGGTAAGATAACCGACCCCAAGCCCTATGCCCATTATGCAGCCGTAACAGACAAATATTGCTATCAGGGCAGGAACACCTTTTAAAAACTGTATGGAAAGCCCTGTACCTATCATGCCGGCCGTGAAGCAGATACAGGCTATAAGTGAAGACCTGTGTATATTTTTTTCAACAAGCTTACCCATAAAAGCAGCAGACATCCCCAAAAAGAAGATGGCAAGGGAAAAAGCCCACCCTACAGAAAAGCTGCTCATGCCTATCTGTTCTGCGATCGTTGCTTTAAATGTGGACCAGCAATACACCGAACCGATAGAGCAATGCAGTAATAAAGCGGGTATTGCCGCACGTATCCATTTATTTTCTAACATAATTTATAAGAATTCTTTCTATTTTGTACTGATGAGACGTATTGCCCAATAATATAGTGAAAGGATTCTTTATCATGGCTCAGTCTCTTGAAAAACATACTTTTATATACTTCGTAGTATTTTATATACTTCTATATGCTTTGTCAATTATCAATACAAATCGGATTGAGTTAATCCTTCGTTGGAAAAAACACTTATCTTTTTCCTGCTCTTTATTTGATCCAACAATCGTATCTTCGTGTCCTGCTTCACCTCACAATTTGTTTTTGTATAACACCTCGTCTTTATTATTAATTTTTAGGATTCTGACTGTTTCCCTCTTTGTATTCCGATCAGATTCTTCAGCGCCATATCTAAATCTTCATCAGTAACCCTGTCACCAAGATATCCATCCACAAAAAACAATCTGTCTATATGCTCTCCTCTTTTACGCTTTCTTTTTTTGTAGCCTTTGTCTTTTCCCTTTTCATCCGCCAGGATATAATCCTGTGCTTTTAATAACAGCCTTTCCTCCTCCGGCAGATCCCCCTCGAATCGTTCCATCCTGTAGTAGCATGAATACAAAACCCCGCGCGCCACCTCAAGGCTCTTAAGATTCCTCAACCTCCAAAAACCTTTAATATCTTTGTACAACACATAATTATCATCTTTAAATCCCCCTTTCCAGAGAATGAGACCGTGCCTGACAGGCGCAAAGGGACGCTGATCGATCAATACCATATCCCCAACCTCAAAGGGAACACACATAGAATATGCCACATCACAGATACCGTTAAAATCCCCTGACAGTCCTCTTAAGAAATATTTCATCCTGATCTTTTCCGTATCAATATAAATAACGTCGTCCCCGATCAGATAATATGTGTAAACCTTGTCCATTACACCATCCGTTCCCGGCTTCCATTTTTCCAGAACATTCCAGCAGCAAGTATCCTCATCCCACTCCTCTTCGCTCATTTCTCTCTGTATATGGTTACGTGCCGCATCAAATGACATAAATGCAGCCGTGCCGCGTTCTTTCATGTGCTCGTCCAAAACCTCTTCATCATACCAGGCCTCTTTTAAGTACAACACCTCACCGGGATTTATCTCCAAAAGTTCCCTGCGAGCATCTTTAATTATTTCCAAATACTCGCCTGCAGTTTTTTCTCTGATTCGCTCATATAATCGAATAGCCTCTCGCTCATCAATATCATTGTCATTAAGTTCCTTCCAAAACTCACTGAAATCAGCTATATTTTTAAGCGTATCATCTGTCGCCGCCAGTTCTGAAAGACATCTTTCTTTGACTTCTATATTCACCGGAGAATTCAAGATCAAAGGAATAAATTGTTCTTTAGACAACTTTTCCTCTGCCATGGCTTTTCTCATGCCCTCGGACGGCACACAATCTTTAACTATACATTCATACATTTTAGCTGGGATCATTCTCCTTTCTCCTGATAAATTCACATATCTTCCTTTGAAACGCAGGGGACAACTCATTTATATTATTACAACCGTATGTAAAAAGATCACCAAACATGTCACTTCCTCCCCAAGATCATTCATCTATATCTTTACGGTTTAATTATAAAAAAAGATGTGGGGCATTTTTAGCGCATCCACATCTCTTCTTTCTTTAGGCTTTTTAAACGTCAATTTAAATACACTTTTCCATACAAAATCACTACAGGTGTATTGCTTCTTACTGTCAACTGTGCAAACAGACACCGGGGACGGGTTCTCTGTCTGCAAAATAAATTTTAGTATTTTTTACGGCTTTTTTTATAGCGTATCAATACTGTAGCAATGAAGGCAAGAGATGCAAATATTAAGACAAGCATTGCTCCGGTATTACTTTCATCTCCTGACCTTACGCCATATGTTTTCCGGACTCCGGTATTACGGCTATCCCCTGTAACTGCACTGTTTGTTTTCTGTGTTGCGCTTCCGGAGGATCCGACTGCCACTATCGTAAATTCAGCAGATGCCTCACCGTCCGTAAACTCAGCGGTCAGCGTATGTTCTCCCATTGCAAGTCTCTCCAGATAATCCGCCTTCAGCGTGATAATGACACTCCCTTCTTTTTTATCGTAATCAGATTCGGCTACAGCCACTCCGTCCATAAGGATTCCGGTAAAACGCCGGAAAGTTACCTCATCCCATGAGCGGTCAACCGTAAACTCCGCATCCTTCCCGCTTCCCTTTTTCCATGTTTTTGTTATTTTGATAAACTCGTAATCAGCCTCCCCGCCGTCTTCGTTTTCTTCCAGGCTGTTGGTGATGGTTACATTTCCGTTGTTGTCGCTTGTATAAACTACGGAATATATAGTGTTGTTGTAGCGTAAGACATTAACGACATAGTGCGGTCCGTCAGCATCTTCCTCTGTGTAAATTACATGACCGTTGCGATCAAGCTCACGTATTCGATAGTTGCCTTTTTCCAGCTCATGCTTTGAGATATTTTCAAACGCTCCTGTCCATTCCAGGCCATTGTTTAATGTCAAAATCTCGACCGTATTCCAAGATGCTCCTTCCTTTTTCTGAAGAACAACCTCTGCTTCCTTGGGAACCGGACGCTCCAATCCGAAGGTATCCCAAACCACAGAGACATTCAGCGAAACCTTTTCATCCTCCTCGTAAGGCGTAAGTGTCAGTCCGTTAAAAGTGCCTGCCGGATAGGTTCCCGCTTTATGCACATCTCCCTTGTTATCGATAAAATCCTTTTCCAGGGTTACCGGAACAGAGTAGCTGTTGCTTTTGATGCTCATGTCATCAGATGCCTTATTATAGGTAAATGTATTGTAATCCGTAGCTCCAAACATATCGAACCTGTTGCCGATCGAGGACGCCTCAATATGTCCTCCGCTGATTAGAATCCGGCCACCGCTTACCATCATCTGTCTGCCGCCGCCGATACCGGCTGCACCGCTGCCGCCGGTCGCCTTTATCCTTCCCCCGGTAATAGTGATCTTTCCTGCGTTGCGGGAATCACCGCCGCCTATTCCTGCTCCGTATTGTCCGCCGGTGGATGTAACGGTTCCGCCATTTATGGTAACGACGGCATTTCTGCTAAAACCGCCGCCTATTCCGGCTGCTCCCAATCCGCCTGTTGCGTTGACAATGCCATTATTGATCGTAATATAGCCGCCGTTTCCGACATTGGCGTTACCTATGCCTGCCCCAAAGAAATTACCATTGGCCGTAATGTCTCCGCCGTTAATCGTAATTGTTCCGGCTCCGTTTTTGTCGTCTCCGCCAATGCCGGCAAAGAGCTGACCGGCTGCAGTCGCAATAAGCTTACCGCTTCCGACGGACTGCTGATAAACAGTAAGGCTGTTTCCTTCCTTAACGGTAATGCCTGCCTTGGCATTTAATGCCGCGCCGTCACATAAAATCAAGGCAACATCTCCGTCAACAGTGATGCGCTCATTAATATCAAAGCTTTCCGTAACAGCATACAAGCCGCTCTTCCACGTTGCTTTATTGGGCTGTACGATTATATAATCGCTTGTTTCCGGCTGTGCTTTGCCATTTTCATCCACATAATCGATTGGCGGAAGAGGCCGGCAGACAACGTCTGCCGTCACATCTGACTCAGGCATGGTAAACCGGTTTTCGCTGACAGGCACATTGTTTCCCTGTGCGTCGGTAATCTTCCACTCCTTGAACTCATATCCGATACCCGGAGAATAGGACAAGGTAACCGTAGCGCCGGCAACGGCTGTTGCTTTATCCGTATTGATTGAGCCTGCCCATATGTCAGCCTTCGTCACTTTATAAGCGTTTGCAGGAACGAGGGTTTTGTCTTTCATCTGACCGGCGTCGGTGTAATCCTGCGCCGGAAAAACCGTTCCGTCACTGCTGTCCTTGAAAGGCTTGGCAAGCGTGACTTTTCCGTAAGCCTGATAACCCGTTGATCTGATGCTGATGTCCGGGTCGTTTCCGTAAGTCAGGGTGATGTTTCCTGATGAGCGAATTCCGGGGAGAACGGTAAAGAAATCATCCGCATACCCCTGAGCCTCAACATGACCGCCGCTTATGGTAACAGATGAGCCTCCGATTCCTGCTATGTTTGTTCCTGTGGCAACGACCTCCCCTCCGTTTACGGAAACGGTTCCGGCGAGGATTCCCGGGCAGTTGCTTCCTCCCGCCGCTTCCACTCTGCCGCGATTGATAGTAACAAGGTTTCCGTATGAGCTGTTTAAGGCACCGATTCCCGGGTAATCGCGACCGCCACTCGCATAAATGCGTCCGCCGTTAATGATAACATTTCCCTGTCCGCCGATTCCGTAAGCATCCGATTCGTATGTATACTGTTCATGCTGGGCGTATAAGGCTCCGGATTGCTTCTCCTGTCCGTAAATCGTCAGTGTCGCCCCCTGATCAACCGTAATTCCTTTGACACTCACGGACACACCGTCTGCAAGGATGATATTCGTATCAGAAGGGACATTCAGGATTGCGTTAATGTCATCATTTTTATAAATGTAATACCACTCCTTGTCTAACGAGGTCATACCTTCCGTGATAACAGCCGGGTTCTCACAAAGCTTCTTGCTTCCGGCTGCATCAATGTATTCAGCCGGCTGCATTTTAAAAGCAACATTTAAGCTGCTGTTATTGGCAAAGGTAAATGTGCAGGCTCCGCTTTCATCAAGGGTTAAAGGAGTATATCCGAATTTAACCGACTCCACCTCCCATTTATCTGCCGCCTTAACCGTTGCATTTACAGTATCACCGTTTATGTAATACTCACGATCCGTTTGAACCTCTCCTTCACCCCGGATATTAATATTCAGCCTGTTGGCCTGGTACAAAGCGGCCTGGGTTCCGTAGTAGCTGAATCCCCTGACCTCGGCGCCTTCCCGCTCGCTTGTAAATACAGAAGGCGAGCCGTTTTCGTCAAGCTTTCTTGTAAATAAGCGCGGGAGACTTCCTTCAGCTGATATACCGATTTTTGCATTTTCAGTAAGCTTACCTTTTGCTTCCACCATGACGTTGGAGGTGATATAGAGGTTTCCTTCCTTTTCACCTGCGGTATTTCCTGTAATGATCGGTGTTCCCTGTATATACAGCTTAGAGGATCCGCCGCTGTATACACCGCCGCCGTTCCCGTTTGCAGCATTGCCGCTTACAGCAGCGGTCTCAATGGTAAGGCTCCCGTTATTAAGCACACCGCCTCCATTTCCTGTGGTGTAACCCCCCGTAATTTTACCGCCCCCTGTAAAGGTCAGGTCACCGTTGTTTATGATAACGCTTCCGTTTTCCACAGCGCCCGATAAGGAACGGTTTATGGTGTGCCTGTTAAGATACAGAACAACACTTTTTCCGCTTGGCACAGTCAATGCCGTATCGGAATCAGACGCAACAATATCCTGCGTCAGCACAACAGTCCCACCCTCGTTAATATCCTCCTGCAGCTGCGACCAGGCATTTACTTCCAAATCTGTACCCTCTGCAGAGCCGCTGACATTTTTTTGGGCGTCTTCATGTATGTTACCTTGATCAGAAGCATTGATATCGCCATCCGTATCAGGCGTAACGCCCAATGCATCCGTAAGCTCTGCTTCATCTGCCATAACCGGCACGGCAAGGCTCCCTGTAAACAGAAAACCGCACATAATCATTATCAGAAACCGTTTTGCAAAACTTGATATTTTCATTATCTGTTTCCTCCTTTCGAGCATCTTCTTACATTATCATTTTATGTCCATGCTAAAACTATGTCAATACGGCTTGTATCCTGTTGCTGTGCTGAATTGTAACATAAAAAAAATGGGTTAGACCCCATGTGGTCATCTAACCGAATTTCTTAACTTAATGACATTTCTGAGACCGATGGAACGCAGCAGTCCTTTTGCCGGTTCGTTTTCAAGAAGCGTGGACGCTGTTACGCGGGTACCGGGGATAAGGCCGGTCTCGCCGTCAAAATAAGCATTTATAAGCCTGGTGGCGGCTTCTTTACAATATCCCTTGTTACGGTAATCCTTAAATATATGGAACTCTATATCCGCTTCATCACCTTCCGGACACAGCCCCACATATCCTATCATTTTACCGGTGTTTTTAAAGAAAATGGTGTAACACTCCACGCCGTTGCTCTCGAAATCAGCCTGTTCCAGAAGTTCGTCAGTCATATCCATGCCATACTGGTAGAAGAAATCACCTTCGGTGGTCAGTTGTATGTGGTATTCTTCCAGATCCCTGCTGTTTGAAGAAGGACGTAGTATAAGACGATCGGTTTCGAAGCCGTCATTACATTTACCTGTTTCAAATAGTCCTGTCTTTTGTGTAAATGTTGCTGCTGTGTTCATCATGGTGGTTTCCTCCTTTGCATATCCTTTTTCTTTACATCTAGAGTATAAAAAACGGATGTGTCATTTTAGGCACATCCATGTAACAGTAATCAGATAACTTTGAATATTTCTTTGTTAGTCACCTTTTGTATTTACTCACTTCAACCCCCTGTTTCCCGGCATATTCCATAGTCATTTTCGTGCCGCCCCCTGCGCCGGTATAAACCGCAATAAGCCGTGAAGCATGATCCACCATCCACTCATTTCTCTCAAAAAATGCCCTGCGTCCGGGTTTTGCACTTATGAAATGAACTTCGTCCGCCTTCTTCAACACAGTCCTATAGCGTACCTGCCAGTCCCGCGCCCATCTCTCTTCCATACCTTTAAATGCAGATGCTGCAATAAGCCGCAGCTCCGCTCCCTCTTCCTTAAGTCTCAAAATCTCTTCAGCTGCCCAAAGATCAACTCCCCGCGCCATCCCCGTGATGAAGTCCGTATAACCTTCCTCAACAGCCTTACTGATCTCAGTTTTAAGCCATTCGATAACATGCTCCTCATCTGCATTCAGTTTTTCAGGTCTGTGCCCTGTAAATGTACATGATATCTTTCTTTTCTCTTTATCCATCTGAATAACCCTCCTGAATAAATCCTGTAAAAAATTTCTTCTCATTCAGCTGCATCCATATAATAAAAAAAGACATGCCCCATTTTGGGCACATCGTCATTAAATACACCATAAGATCAGAACAATTTAAAAACAACATCACTTTTACCTGAATTCCAGCTTCCCTTTCTGCCATTTCCTGCAGATATCTGTCTTCATCTCATAAGCCCGCACTATCCGTCCGGTTCTTTTTTTATCCATCTTATCGTCCTTCTCATACATTTCTCTGATATAAGACGCCGGCGGCAGCTTGTCAAGATCTACCACTTGCCTGTCTTTTACGTATTTTAAAACATTTACCTCCTTTTCCGCAAAACCATTTGTTTTTATATCAAGAAGCATATCGATATTCACAGGCACTTCTCTGCCTGCAAAAAGACAACCACCACTGTCAAATATGGGTGCCATCCTTTTTATCTCAAGTGTTTCAGCGTCACGGATAACCCCGAAATTATTCAAATGCCGGTCGTAACCGCTAAGTAAAAAATCCGTTATCATCTGATAATCCATATCCCGCTGTAGCTGATCCATGTCTGTCCCCAACGCCTTACAAACATTCATATAATGCTGAAAATGTGACATGTCATTTCTTTTTTTTCTGCTTGAGTACAATGCATAGGCCGGTATGAACTCATCCGACTGAGACGTGAAAACCTCACAATAACAACCGAAATTATAATCACTATCCTTGATCTTTATAAGTTTATAATCCGTATAATTATCATATCCCTGCAGCTTATGTAAATGAGAAGCGATAACTTCATTTATGCTTTCGCAAGATAGATAATCGCGGTTTCCCTTAACAAGGCAGCGTCTGCCGTTTATAATGCTCCAGGTCTTCTCTATATCTCCCTGAAGTGAACTGTTTGGAGAATAATGGGGAACATCATCGTTTTTTTCATCTTCTCCGGAAAACGTAAGATTACTTTTAAAATCGTTGTCAAAAAGATTTACCTGCTCCCATGTCAGACTGCTTTCAGTGGGTTTTACCCAGTAATGATCGGTCAGAGAAAGACCCAGGTTCTTTACCAGATACTCCGAAGGAAGCAGGCAGCCCTGCGCTTTAAGTATTTCGGATATCCTGCCCTGACTTAAAGGAACTGCTCTGTCTGCCCACCAAGCCTTGATCCAGTCCGGTCTGTAGCGGTACTGAAAGGGTGCAAGTTCAACATTTACCTGTTCCGAAACAGAACGCATATGTCCGTCTTCTTCTATCACGGCCATAGTGACAATATCGTTTTTTCTCATAAGATAGTAGGTATTTGCCATTTTTCCAGCTGCTCCTTTTGTCTGATATCATCCATCGTCCACGTTGCAAGCTCTTTTATAAAGGGCTTTATGTCACCTGTCACGGAATGCAGGGGAATTTCCCTTTCGCCGTCACCGGTTTTATATTTCAGGTAATACTTTTTATTTTTTATGAACAATTCCCCGTCATCCGGCTGCGGAATTTTAGGTTTGCAAATGTCATAAAGCGCCTCAGGTGACATGGAAAAAAATGATGCTATCTTCATCACATATCCGAACCGCATCTGTTCTATATCCGTACGTTCATTAGCCAGATCGCTTAAGGTACTGTAAGGAATCCCGGTCTCTAAAGACAATGTCCTAAGGGAAATATTCTTCTCTTTGATAAAATCTTTAAAACTACTCATAATTATCACCTGAGAGAATATTAACGCTATAGCGTGAAAATGTCAATTTTTATCTCACATGATCAAACACATACACGTCCCTTGCAGATAACGCATTAACAATTTTCTGTTTCATTTTTTTCCACCGGCAAGCCTGCCAATTCCAATCCGGTATCCGAATAATCCCCAGGCATACACTGCTTTGCGTATCCGGCCGTAAGTATCTGGTGATAGGCGCGGGCAAACAGCGCCGGATCTATTTCATCTTTTAAAAAATTACTGAGTGCGATCAGCGTTCTCTGTGCTCCGAAAAGCTCATGTTCATAGAATTCCAAGTCCATATAGCTCCACATTTTATCATCATAAAAGCTGCCATCTTCATTAAGAAAGATCCCCTTGGCATACATATGTGAAAAGTCAACATTTTTTCTGACATTCTCTTTTTCCTTTTCGCTTTCAACATCATCAAGACAAAACCCCGTCATAACAAAAGGACCGCCACAGGTGCCATTTGTTTTCAGATTATTCGGATCCCATACGATATCACCTTTTTTGAATGGTGTAGGAAACTCAAACCACAAGCCCTCAAAAACGCCACAGTATATTTTTTCATCTGCCTTATCTTCAATAGGACCCGGATCAAATTTCAGAATATCAAATTTTGGAGTCAGGTAAGCAATAGCCGGAAACCTTTCAAGTCTGTCGATCTGCATTTTGGTACATTTGATAAAGACAACATCTTCTTCCGGCTCCATAATCGATTCAAACAAAGCATCAAAACAGGAAAACACAGTAGTCCAGTCAAATACATTTCCGTTTTTGTAAATGTACTCAAACTTATAAACAAAGGGTTTATCAAAATCAAAAGTATCAGTATGTTTTTCGTCATAAAACTCTTTTATAAGCTTGTTTTCAACTTTCATATACTGCTTTAAATAATCATGAAGGCTTTCCTGGGAATCAGTGAAATAGCGTTCCTCTATTTTGCAATCCGGCATGGTATCTATAAGTTCATTCCATGCCTTATGTTTTTCATCTATAGTCGCATCACGGCACTGATAGATCAGCCAGGCAGCTTCAAGTGAATTAAATTTGTAATCAATATCTTTGAGATGTTTTCTAATGTCCTTAGAATTAATAAATTTTAATATATCCATGTTAGTTACCTCCTGTCATAAAACGTTTTATAATAGAATCCTTTATCATCTACTAAAATCACAAATCTAAATTTGTCAAATTTAGATTTGATAAAGTATTATCTTTCACCAACTTAAAATCCTCCCCTTTATACACTCTCACCGGATTGCCCCTGACTATCCCGGCATGTTTGCTCCATGCATGTTTTTTGTGCCTGCTTTTCTCATCGGCATTTAACTGTTTCAGAACGGCGGCCAGCTTGCATATGGCATCTTTTTTATTCAGGAACTGACTGCGTTCTGTCGTTGATGTGACGGTTATTCCTGTAGGTAAATGTGTCACCCGCACTCCGGTTTCGACTTTATTTACGTTCTGGCCGCCGTGACCGCCTGCATGGAAATGTTCGATACGCAGGTCGGATTCATTTACATTTACATCCATTTCATCCGGAAGTGGGATTATGCTCGAATCTATGAACCAGTTTTTCCGCTTGTGACCGGGGCGGTAAGGGCTTTTACAAATCCACTCTACGGTGCCTTCCAGGTTGGCAAGGTTTTCTTCTGTGGAAAACGTAACGGACGAATATGTGCCTTCTGCTTCACCTTTTCTGCAGGTTATCATGGTTATGTCCGGGTATTCCGTGCATAGCGCCCTGTATATCCCGCCTACCGCAGCACGGCACTCTATCGGTCCCATGCCGGAACTAAGCTGTATTATCATAATTTTTACCTGCCTTCCGTTCGTTTATAACTTTTATATCTTTTTATAACCTTTTATAACTTTTATAAGTTTTTATAACTCTTTATAACTTTTTTTGTATACAGACATATTCCCCCATACCACCCTTGTCGTATTAGTTAACAATTGATAGTAAATCGTAATCGAATATGTAATTATCCGAAAGTCTTTATAAATTCTTCGGCCGTTATTGCTTTCAGATCATTTTTTGCTGCATCAAGTGCCTCTTTTTTATCAGGCTTTACTGTCCATTTTGAGTGTGTGTACCTCGGCATGGCAAAGTATGGTTTGTGCCAGATCCTGTACCCTTCATCTTCCAGACACTTTGCCAGTTCTTTAGACGATTCAACTATGATCACTCTTTCGGGATCATCTTTATCGTTGATCATCATGGCATCAGTCTCATTTACACTGATGTTGAAATCCGGATCCTTTTCTCGCAAAAGCCTTCCGTTCATTTCCATATATTCTTTTTCATCGATGCCTTTTTCAAGCAGTTTCTCCTTAAAAAGAATCGAAATTTTCATACGATCTACCCAAATGTCTTCATTGAGAAAGACTTTAGTTCCTTCACTAATATAAAACTTCCTGTATTTTTCCTTCAGCGTTTCTAAATCACCTGAAAGATATTCATTAAGCAGCTTTTCAAATAATTCTTTATCCATCTTGAAACCTCCTTAATCAATTGCTTTTCACCAGCAAAGATCGCAAAATATAAATGATAATGCTTCAAATGCTTTTTTTGTCTGTTCTTTTATTTCATCCTGATCTACATTTTGTTCATTTTCAGAAGTCTCTATCAGCTTCCTCAGTTTGTCAAACTCGTCTGCTGTATTTTCGACGGCATCTTTCCACCGTTTATCAAAAACTTCTAACTCTTCCTCACTATACTTTATCCAAGGTTTTCTTTCCGGATCATGATCTATTACGCAGTTACCTATCGCCGGGGTTTCTTTTATAAAACTTCTGAGATGATCACGTATGATGATGGCCAGCATTCGATTCATCTGCCAAAGCACATCAAATGATATTTTTTCAACCCTGTAGGAACCGTACTTTTCATTTTCATCTGTGTAAATTAGTTTTCCCAGACTAAGTTTTTTCATCTTTCTGTCCATATACAAATCCTTTATTTTTTCCTTTAACATGAAAAACAAGTGCCGTATTCCGATGACCCGGTACTCAGGCATATCTATAACCCGTTCCATCCACTTGCTAAAATTATCCGGGGTATAGATCCTGGTTCCGTCATCCTCAGCCTTCTCACGCAAGTCATCACTCAGTTGATCATATAATTTATTAAACTTTCGCTCTGTTATCCATTTCTTCATGTTTTCAGTGTACAAAAAAAGATGTACCAATTATGATACATCTGAACCCTTCTGGAAATATTTATTATTGGACGGTTTTATTTGTGGCGTATTCTTTAAATCTCGGAAGTGTAAGTTCCATATACCCGTATTTACTGGCGTTTTTCCGAGGCTTTATACGAATTCGCCTCGTTTATAACCTTTTATATCTTTTTTCAAATCTTCAAGCACATTGCTTTCGGGTTAAATATAACCACGTCATTTTAAAACCAGTGTAGGATTACATAAAAGCCCGCTCAACATTTCCTTATACCCGGTCAAATCCTGAATCCTTGTTATAGTAGTTATACTATTCTCTGCATCTTTGCTGCTTGCACCGCAATGAAAAACTTTCATTTCTTTAGTCCCATGATCAAGAACAATATACCTGTCATGCACTTTACCTGCTGTTTTTGTAAATATTATATTACGGGTACCAAACTCCGCCTGAAAATCCTGATACTCTGTTATCCTTAACGGCTTACCGCCTTTATTATCACTTATAACATTTACATTAATATTTGCATTGGAATGTGCCAGGTGCTGTAATGTTTTAGAACTGATATAATCATCTATAACTACGATTTTTCGTTTAGCACGCCCGTATATTTTCTGATAGACTATATCTGCCTTAAAAGGCTCACCGTCAAAGATTAAGATTTCCTTTTGTTCTATGCCGGAATCGAATAGTTTCATAAAAACTGATAATTCTGTTTTTTTGACCATAGTATTTTTAATTTCTTTAATTTCAAAAGAATTATTCCTTACTTCATCTGCAAGTTGTAAATAATCTTTACGGGTAATCATAAGTTGCTGATTTTCCAAAATATAATCTTTCATACTTTTAAAAATGCGAATTAAATTTTTACTCTGTTCAATAGCAAGTTCCCCTTTTAATACTGTCATTAACATATAGATTCCGGATTCATTACATGCATATGGCATTTTCTTTGTATTTTTACCGCGTTTATTACCATCAATGTTCAAAATCACATTTTGTGATTTTGAACATTGTGTGAACTCACTAGGCTCAAGCTGAAACATAAAATCAGCCGGAAATCTTTCGATATTCCTTTTAACCTGCTGATTAAATGCACTAACTGTATATCCGTAAATCTTTGCAAGATCAAAATCCAACATAACCTGTTGTCCACGTATCATATAAATTTTATCTTTAAGCGATTTCTCATCTAAAATTATAATTTCTTCTCTTTCCTCCATAATCAGCCTCTCCATAGTAATATAATTGTTGTTTTATTAGTTTTTTTGGCTATATAATTAAGTTCTTAACACTTTTTTCGAGATGCCAAATTGACATCCCGATTGTTTTTATAAATAAAATCTGATTAAACTATATGAATATACCTTGCATCGAATACGGCGAATACCGAAGCAAAACAGATGAACAATTTGAAATTGAAAGGGATTATAACACAATTATATAACTACTGCAATAAAAAAACGTGCCCCCAAAGGACACACTTTCTCACCCACCCCTCTCGCGCACCGCTTCCCCTATCCGGTCATAAACAACACTCATAACAGGATCAAAAAACTCAT
>CAMOUW010000007.1 GCA_946626755.1 uncultured Clostridia bacterium | reverse complement strand
CGCAGGCATAACCCAGTCTCCATCCGGTCATGGCAAAGGCCTTGGAAAATCCGTTTATAAGGATCGTCCTTTCCCTCATACCGGGCAAAGACGCTATACTTACATGTTTCCCGCCATAAGTAAGCTCCGCATATATCTCATCAGACAAAACTATCAGATCATTTTCAATTATAACAGGCAGAAGTTTTTCCAGATCCTCTTTCGTCATAACTGCTCCTGTCGGATTGTTCGGAAAAGGAAGAACAAGCACCTTCGATGCGGGAGTAACAGCCGCCTTCAGCTCCTCCGGCGTAAGCCTGAATTCATTTTCCTCTTTCAGTTCTATGATCACGGGAGTTCCACCTGCCATAACCGTACAAGGAAGATAAGAAACATAAGACGGCTGGGGAATAAGAACCTCGTCTCCGGGATCTGTCAGACAGCGTAAAGCCAGGTCGATAGCCTCACTACCTCCTACCGTCACTAAAATCTCATCTTCAGGATCATAAGACGGTCCGTATTTTCTTTCAACATAATTACTTATCTCTTTGCGTAAGGAAGGCATCCCCATATTTGATGTATAAAAAGTCTTTCCGTTTTCAAGAGACTTTATCCCGGCCTCTCTCACCCCCCATGGCGTTTCGAAATCAGGTTCACCCACCCCAAGAGAAATAGCATGGGGCATATCATTGACCACATCAAAAAACTTCCTGATACCTGAAGGCGCTATGGATTTGATACTTTTTGCTATAGGATCTCTCATGGTGTAATACGCATCCTTTCGTCTTCTTTTCTTTTTTCAAATTCTATACCATGATCCTTGTATCTTCTCAATACAAAATGGGTAGCGGTACTAAGCACCTGATCTAAAACCGCCAGTTTGCCTGAAACAAACATTGCCACGTCCCTCATGGATTTACCTTCTACAATAACAGTAAAATCAAATCCTCCCGACATAAGATATACAGCCTGTACTTCATCATATCTGTAGATTTTTTTTGCAATGCTGTCAAAACCGTCTCCCTTCTGAGGGGTAACTCTTACCTCTATAAGAGCTGTCACCTTATCATCCCCCAGCTTTTCATGATTGATAAGAGACAGATATCCGCAAATGATCCCGTCATCTTCCATTTTGGCGATAGCATTTACAATATCAGCCTCATCTGCATCCAGCCTGACAGCCAGTTCTGCAGGTGTTATACGGCTGTTTTTTTCAAGTATATCTAAAATAGCTCTGTTTAAGTCCATAGATCATCAACCCTCCTTAGATGTTTCGGAAACTACAGTGCATTTATTTTCAAAGCACCTGTCCAGGAATATCTTATAAGACACGGCAGATGATATATATCTCATAACTGTTTTTTCGGCACTGTCATCCTTTATCTGGTTTTTATCCCTTATTCCAAAGGTTTTCTTAAGAGTTTCCTCGAAAATGTTACAAAAAGCCTCATACATGCTTCTGTGGTCATCCACCTCTTTGATAGCCTCAAGAAGAGTCCCCACACTCTCAAGAGAAAGAACAGGCTTTGAAATAGCAATAAAAATCAGATCTACAATGTGATTTCTGTAGTACTGCTTTTTTTCAGGACTGTCTATGATCTTCTTTTTAACATAATTGCTTATCATAGATCCTGTAAGATCCGTTTTAATCAGAGGTCGTAAAAACTCGTTTATATACTTGCCTGTCTGTTCCAGATAAAGACCTACATCCGGTATCTCATTGTACGCCGGAAACTTGAACTCCCGTATAATGTCCAGCTCCTCTTTTTTTATATCCAGACTGATACCCGGCTTCTTATCCGGACCTGAAACCACAGACAACTCTTTGCCCGTATTTATGGGAATGACATTTTTATTTTCATCGCTCATAGGACCTGATCTCCCTTCATTCGTATTAAATTTAAATGTAACATAAATATGTAATTATGTCAGTAAAAAGGAATAATTTAGCTGTTGATTTTTTTATAAAATTTATATAAACCTTTACTTAAGTTTTCGAAAAACCCTTGACGATAATTAAATAAAGATTTATATTTTAGATGTAGACAATCGGTTTTTGAAAACCCCGAGTAGTGTTATATGAATTCGCAAAGGAGGATGCTATGAATACTTTATCAGGAAAGATCGGACGACTTGAAATGCTAACTATCGGTGAGATGTGCCGAGATAACGACCCCGAAACGGTTACTGACATCCTTTTGGCAGAACGGGAGATCGGAGGTTCTCATATCAGCTTTTTGCAAAGAGTTACTGACAAAATAAAAAGTACTGCCTCCTATCCCTGTTGCATAACTCACAAAATCATTAAAAGCGCAATAAGTTTTACTATGAAGGAATTTTTCGGATCATCCTTTTCCAAAGCACAGCTTTGCGCCGGCTAAAAACTGAAACAAACAAAAAGACTGTTACACGGCTGACATATGCAGCTGATATAACAGTCTTTTTTTTATCTATCATTTATTGGTTTTTACCAAAAATCCCCTTTTTCTTTCCTTTTCCCTTTATCTTTTCTTTGCCTGTGAGAGTTTTCCTAAACGCCTCAAGCGCCTCAGTCTGTTCTTCCGTAAGCTTTGACGGAACCTCTATAATAAGAGTAATGTATAGATCTCCCCTTGTGTTGCGGTTTCGCACGGTAGGCATACCCTTGCCTCTTAAGCGTACTCTGGTGCCGGATACGGTACCGGGCTTAACCTCATA
This sequence comes from uncultured Clostridia bacterium, assembly GCA_946626755.1. GTDB lineage: Bacteria > Bacillota > Clostridia > Lachnospirales > Lachnospiraceae > UBA4285. The sequence goes on along the minus strand of CAMOUW010000007.1, from coordinate 34,794 downwards.
TATAACCTCTCCGTCAATGGTCTTTACATTTACCTCACCACCAAGAACAGCCGTGGGATAATTTATATATACTTCGCTGAAGAGATCATATCCGTCTCTTGCAAATTCAGTGTCATTTGTAACACTTACACCTACAAGGAGATCACCTCTTGTTCCACCTTTATATCCGGGATCTCCTTTCCCCTGTATACGTACAAACTGTCCGTTGTCTATACCTGCAGGAATATTTACCTCTATGGTTTTTGCTGCAGCTTTATATCCGGATCCGCGACAATCAGGACATTTTTCCTTTATGATCTCACCGGTACCATGACAATCGGGACACTCTCCCACACTTCTCATCATGCCAAGGAAAGACTGCTGTGTAAATACAACCTGTCCTGTTCCTCCGCACTTGTGACATTTTTCCGGACTGGTACCTGCTTTGGCACCGCTTCCGTGGCAGCTTGAACACTCACCTTTGAAATTTACATTTATCTTTTTTATAGTTCCGGTAAATGCTTCATGCATGGTGATCCTTGTGCTCACACGTACATCGGCACCTCTTGAGGGTTCGGGCCCGCGGCTTCTGGAAGCGCGCCCGCCGAAAAGATCGTCAAACCAGCTGTTTCCTGATCCTCCACCGGCAAAACCTCCGAAGAACTCGCTGAAAATATCTCCCATGTTGCTGAAGTCAAAGCCTCCGCCACCGCCTCCGGAACCATCAAATGCTGAATGACCGAACCTGTCGTATTGTTTTCTTTTTTCCGGATCGCTAAGTACGGCATAAGCCTCTGAAGCCTCTTTGAACTTAGCTTCGGCATCCGCATCTCCCGGATTGGAATCGGGATGATATTTTTTTGCGAGCTTTCTGTAGGCATTTTTTATCTTGGCTTCATCCGCCTTTTTGTCTACCCCCAGAACCTCGTAATAATCTTTCTTGTCAGCCATTTTTCGTCAGTCCTTTATAATTTATACTTCTTTGTAGTCTCCGTCTACTACATCATCTCCGTAAGGGCTGCTGCCATTGCCGTCAGTACCGCCTGCTGCACCGCCGTCTGCTCCTTCAGGTCCGCCGGCAGCACCTGCTCCCATATCGGGACCTGCACCGCCACCCATTCCGGGATCTCCGCCGGGAGCACCTGCTGCACCCTGTGAATACATAGCCTCAAATACTTTCTGAGAGCTGTTCATAAGCTTATCCTTGGCAGCCTTTATGTCATTTATCTGTGCATCGGAAAGCTCACCTTCCTGCGCGCCTTCAACCAGTGATTTAAGTGCGTTCATATCATTTTCCACTTCGGTCTTCATGGCAGGATCAAGCTTGTCTCCCACTTCATCAAGAGCCTTCTGTGTCTGGAAGATCATTGTATCGGCATCATTTTTAGCCTCGATACCTTCCTTACGCTTCTTGTCAGCAGCTTCAAACTCTGCAGCTTCATTTACAGCTTTATTTATATCCTCTTCGGACATATTTGAACCACCGGTGATAGTGATATGCTGCTCCTTGCCTGTACCGAGATCCTTTGCGGAAACATTTACGATACCGTTGGCATCGATGTCAAATGTAACCTCGATCTGGGGAACCCCTCTCTTTGCAGGAGGAATACCGTCAAGTCTGAACTGTCCGAGGGACTTGTTGTCCTTTGCAAACTCACGCTCACCCTGTACTACATTTATATCAACGGCAGCCTGGTTGTCTGCTGCAGTAGAGAAGATCTGGCTCTTCTTTGTAGGTATGGTAGTATTTCTATCGATCATATGTGTAGCAATACCGCCAAGGGTCTCGATTGAAAGTGTAAGAGGCGTTACGTCAAGAAGAAGAACGTCTCCTGCACCTGCATCACCTGCAAGCTTACCACCCTGTACGGAAGCACCGATAGCCACACACTCATCAGGATTGAGAGTCTTGCTGGGCTCCTGGTTGGTGAGCTGCTTAACCTTTTCCTGAACAGCAGGGATACGTGTAGAACCTCCTACAAGAAGAACCTTTCCAATGTCGTTTGCCTCAAGGCTTGCATCCTTAAGTGCAGTCTTTACAGGCTCAGCTGTTCTTTCAACAAGCTCGGAAGTAAGCTCATCAAACTTAGCTCTTGTAAGCTCCATATCGAAATGCTTGGGGCCGTCCGCTCCTGCTGTAATGTAGGGAAGATTTATAGTGGTCTGTGCGGCACTTGAAAGCTCTTTCTTAGCCTGCTCTGCAGCCACATTTATTCTCTGAAGCGCCATGGAATCCTGTGCAAGATCTATGCCCTCTTTTGCCTTAAAATCTGCGATCATATAGTCCATGAGCTTTTTATCGAAGTCATCACCACCAAGATGGTTGTCACCTGATGTAGCAAGAACTTCGATAACACCGTCACCGATATCGATGATAGACACGTCGAAAGTACCACCACCAAGGTCATAAACCATGATCTTCTGCTCGCCTTCGTTGTCAAGACCGTATGCAAGGGCTGCCGCTGTAGGCTCATTTATGATACGCTTTACGTCAAGACCTGCGATCTTACCTGCATCCTTTGTTGCCTGACGCTGTGCATCGTTGAAGTATGCAGGCACTGTGATAACAGCCTCTGTAACCTTTTCTCCAAGATAGTTCTCAGCATCTGTCTTAAGCTTCTGAAGAACCATAGCAGAGATCTCCTGGGGAGAATATGCCTTTCCGTCTATAGTTACTTTGTAATCCGTACCCATATGACGCTTTATGGACGAGATAGTCCTGTCGGCATTGGTCACTGCCTGACGCTTTGCAGGCTCACCTATAAGACGCTCTCCGTTTTTTGTAAATGCCACTACGGAAGGGGTAGTCCTCTGACCTTCTGCATTGGTAATAACTACCGGCTTACCACCCTCCATAACAGCTACGCATGAGTTTGTTGTTCCCAAATCTATTCCTATGATCTTACCCATCTTTGTATCCTCCTGATCTATGTAATATATTATCTGTGTGATTAGTTCGCTACGATAACCATGCTGTGTCTGAGCACGGTATCTCCGTACATGTAACCCTTCTCAAACTCTTCGACAACAATGTTTTCTCCAACATCGTCCTTTTCCACATGCTGTACGGCGTTGTGGAACTGGGGATCAAACTCTTTTCCCACAGCCTCTATGGGTGTCACCTTGTTGTCTTCAAGCATCTTGAGAAGCTGCTTGTATACCATATCCATACCTACGGCAAACTGTGTCTTTTCCTCTCCATCAGGTATGGTATTAAATCCTCTTTCAAAATTGTCTACCACAGGCAGTATCTTTTTTAAAATATCTGATGCACCCATGCCAAACATGTCAGCTTTTTCTTTTTCAGTACGTTTTCTGAAGTTGTCAAACTCAGCCATCTGGCGCTGAAGCTTGTCATGCATGAGAGCGATGGTTTCGTCTCTCTTGCTGATCTCCTCCTCCAGCTCATCTATCTGACTTTTTTCTCCTCCGGCACCTTCTGCAGACGCTGCTCCCCCGTCAGCCGCTTCCTGTGCGTCACGTGCTTCTTCCTCTTCAAGTGCAGCTGCCGCTTCAGCTGCTGCCTTGGCATTGGCCTCCTGTGCAGTTTCTTCTGCCTGAACCTCGTCTCTTATCTCATCGCCTGCCTTTTTTTCTTCTTCCGGAACAGCACCTGTCTTTTTCCCCTCTGCATCCGTGTGTTTATTCTTACCCTTTAACATATAGTCTTAATCCTGCCTTTCCTGAAATAAAAGTATGTGCCATAACATATCCCGTACAAACCGGTAAATATGCTAAGTTTTCCTAAACAGATCATCCAGACGCATGCGTATATTGTTCAACGTCTCTACGACCATCTCGTAATCCATCCTTTTAGGACCTATGATACCGATTGTACCTCTCATTCCGTCGCTCAATTCGTAGGTAGCCGTCACAACACTGCAGTCTTTCATGGCCTTCACCGGAGTCTCTTCTCCGATATAGAACCGGATAGCCCCCTCCTCCGGCACTCCGGGACTGATAAGACTTGTAAGACCCTGTTTGTCTTCCAGGGTGGTAATAAGGTCTCTGGCTATCTCACCTGCACAAAGCTCGGGATATTTGAAAATGTTGGTCGTGCCTCCCGTTACTATCTGAACGTCATCAGCATTTCTTATAGTTTCAAATATGATCTCCAGAACCTCTCTTAACATAGGCTGGCTACCGCTCTGTGCTTCAAGGACTCCCAGCTGCCTCTCCAGCTCGTCCACCGAAAGTCCCGTGACCGTAGTATTTATCAACATATTTAATCGTGCAATGCTGTCTTCGGTAATGTTTTTTGTAATGTTAAAGACTTTATTTCTGATGATATTGCCCTCAAGGACTATGACCACCAGGAGCTTCTGCTCTTCAAGACGCGAAAGCTGGACAAATTTTATCCTGTTGCACTTTCCCATACACGATGAGATCATGGTGGCGTAATTGGTATCATCTGCCAGCGACCTGGCTACCGCTTCCATGATATCTTTCATCTGATCCATCTTGGAGCTGTACTCCTTTTCCATGGCATCCAGTTCCTTCTCCCGCTTTTTTATATTTTCCTCACGGGTGGATAAAGCCTTTTCTTTATGAGCCAAAATACTTTCAACATAGAGCCTGTATCCTTTGTCTGTGGGAATACGGCCTGCCGAAGTATGAGGCTGAATGATGTAACCCATATCCTCCAGGTCAGCCATCTCATTTCTTATGGTGGCAGAGCTGAGAGAAAGGTCCGAATCCTTGGAAATCGTACGCGAGCCTACAGGCTCACCCGTCTGCAGATAGTTCCGGATGACGGCTTCAAGTATTTTGAATTTTCGTACATCCAGTTCCATAAAAAACTCCTTTCTCCTTTTTGTTAGCACTCAATAAAATAGAGTGCTAATATCTATAGACATAAGGTAACACTTATTATGATAATTGTCAACAAGATTTTATATAAATGTGATACAATACTACAATAATAGTCAGATTTTTAGACCGGGTCTGATGTTTGACGGCTTATCGTTAAATATTAATAAGTATTTGAAAAAGGAGAATCAATATGCTTAAAGGAAAATCTGTATTACTTGGTATTTCCGGTGGTATCGCTGCCTACAAGTCCGCATATCTTTGCTCTATGCTTGTAAAGGCCGGATGTGACGTTCAGGTCATTATGACCGAAAATGCCACCAACTTTGTTGGTCCCGCTACATTTGAAGCTTTGACCGGCCACAGGACTCTCACGGATACGTTCGACAGAAACCATGAATTTTCCACAGAACATGTTTCAGTAGCCGACAAAACAGATCTTGTTATTATAGCTCCCGCCACGGCAAATGTACTTGCAAAATTTGCCCACGGTATTGCCGATGATATGCTTACCACTACTGTTCTTGCCTGTGACTGTCTCAAGATCGCTGCGCCGGCCATGAATACACGCATGTACGAAAATCCCGTTACAAGCGACAATCTTAAAACACTGAAGGCTTACGGATGGGATATCCTTGAGCCGGCATCCGGACGGCTTGCATGCGGCGATGTGGGAAAAGGACGTATGCCGGAGCCCGATGTTCTTTTTGATGCTGTTGTACAGGCTGTTTCCTCACCAAAAGATATGACAGGGCTTAATGTTTTGGTCAGTGCGGGTCCTACCAGAGAAGCACTGGACCCTGTCCGTTTTATCACCAACCACTCATCAGGAAAAATGGGATACGCCATTGCCGGTGCAGCTGCAACAAGAGGAGCCCATGTAACTCTTGTTTCCGGACCGGTAGCTATAACTCCTCCTGCGGATGCCGATATTGTTTCCGTAGAATCTGCGCAAGAGATGTACAACGCCGTCACTGACAGAGCAGGAAAAAATGATATCATCATCATGGCAGCTGCCGTAGCTGATTACACACCTCTCCACTACAGCGATCAGAAAATAAAAAAATCAGACTCGGATTACAGTCTTGAACTGGCACGTACAAAAGATATCCTTAAAGCGCTGGGAGAAATAAAAGAAAAAAACCAGACTCTTTGCGGTTTTGCCATGGAAACTGAAAATGTCCTGGAGAATGCACGAAAAAAGCTTATATCAAAAAAAGCCGATATCATCGCTGCAAATACTGCAAACGGTGAAAATACCGGCTTTAAAACAGATACCAATATTCTTACTCTAATTACTAAAGACAATGAAACTACACTGCCTCTTATGACCAAGGAAGAATGCGCCCATCGTTTACTTGATGCCATCCTTGAGCTTCGAAGATAACACGGTTTGTTCCGGTATGGCCAAAGGCTGACATCTTACCGGACTGCTCCTATAAGGTCATTTACATTTTCTATATTGTTATCTAAAAGATATTTCTTTATGCCCTCCACGATCTCAATGGTAACTTTGGGATTATGGAAATTGGCTGTGCCCACAGAGACCGCAGTGGCTCCTGCAAGCATAAATTCAATGGCGTCCTCTGCACAGCATATACCTCCCATGCCTATGATGGGGATATTTACAGCCTGTGCCACTTCATATACCATCCTTACAGCTACCGGCTTAATGGCCGGACCTGACAGACCTCCTGTTTTATTTGCAAGCAGGAAGGTCTTTTTTTGTATATCTATCTTCATACCCGTAAGTGTGTTTATCAATGAAACGGCATCTGCTCCTGCTTCCTCTACAGCCCCTGCCATTTTTTGAATACTTGTGACATTTGGCGAAAGCTTCATGATCACAGGCTTCTCAGATACTTCTTTCACTGCACGGGTAACTTCAGCCGCGGCCTTGGGATCCTGGCCAAAGGCTATACCGCCCTCTTTAACATTGGGGCAGGAAATATTTATCTCCAGCATATCCACAGGCTGTCCGGAAAGCATCTTTACAGCCTCAACATATTCTTCAAGAGTCTTTCCCACTACATTTACTATCTTTACGGTATCATACTTGTTCAAAAAAGGTATATCCCTTTCTATAAAGGTCTCCATTCCGGGATTTTGAAGACCAATGGCATTTAACATGCCTCCCGTAGTCTCTGCCACGCGTATGGTATCATTTCCCTCCCAGGGATATGTGGCCACCCCTTTAGTTGTCACAGCTCCCAGACCGTTTAAATCAACAAAATCGGCATATTCTATGCCTGACCCGAATGTTCCTGAAGCAACCGTTACGGGATTTTTCCATTTTACGCCTGCTATTTCTACCGACATATCAGGCATCTTACTGTCTTCGTTCATGTTTTACCTCCCCGTGCATATAGATCTTAACTCTTTACTTATCTGTACCGGTATTAAATGATTATTGCAGACGCATCAAATACCGGACCATCTGCACAAACTCTGGTATTATTTACTTTTGAATGCCCGTCCTTTTCAACTGTTTTACAGACACACCCCAGACATGCTCCTACTCCGCATGCCATACGCTCTTCCATGGAATAATAGGCTTTTTTCCCACTTTCTTCCGCATATTTTTTTATGGCACGGAGCATAGGCAGGGGACCGCAGGCACATATAAGATCTGCATCCACACCTGAAGCCTTAAGCGCATCAAGTACATTTCCCCGTGTACCTGCACTGCCGTCTTCAGTAGCTATATGTATATTTGCATCATCACAGAAATCCTCATTTAAAAACAGACAATCTCTGTAACCCAGAAAAACATCCGTTTTTATCTTCAGTCTTTTGGAAAGCTCTACCATGGGCGGAATGCCCACACCGCCGCCAAAAAGCATTACCGAAGAATAGGTTTGATTGATCATGTCTACGTCATATCCGTTGCCTGCCGGACCTGTTACATTTATTTTTTCACCGGGTCTTATGCCTGAAAGCTCTTTCGTGCCTTTACCTGCTACACGGTATACTATCCTGATTTCTTCGCCATTTACCTCGCAGATACTTATGGGTCGCGGAAGAAGTCTGGAGGAATCATTGCAATATACATTTATAAACTGTCCCGGCTTTGCTGCTGCGGATATGTCCCGGGATCTGAAACGCATATCATAAATGTCGTTTGTAAGGCTTTCATTTCGTATTACGCTTACATTTTCATGATATAGCATATGCTCTCCTTTCAAATCAACGATATTTCATAAAAAAACCTTCCCCCGAAGGGGAAGGCCGGGTTTAAGAGTAACTTTTATAACATCATCCTCTGAGAAGCTTCATGAAAAGATATACAAGAAGCAGCTTTTTAAGAATAGATCCTCCTGCAGACAAAAGACCGGTGCCGGGATTGTAGCCTCCGAGAAGTGATCCCAGTCCGTTTACTGCTGCAGCATTATTTCCGACAAGACCTGCGTTGTTGGCATTTTGAAAAAGTCCCTGAACCTGCTGCTGATTGAGATTCTGATAATTGTTGCCACCGAAGAGAGATGAAAAAAGACCTTTTACGTCCTGTGAATACTCTCCGCTCTGGGATGAACCGTTCAGACTGAGAGCTCCAGAGTCAGTTATGTCGTTGAACTGGCTGAACATATCCTGCGCCTCTTTAATATCATCGTCGGTAACATCTACACCGTATCTTTTAGCCATCTCTTTTATACGACCTGAGAAATCCACCTGCTGGGCACCCATACCAAATGCCTTGTCGTTGTCTTCGAGCTGCTTTCTTATCTCATCCATAAACTGATCATCTTCGCTTGCTGCCTCAATTAGTTTAATAAGATTTTCGCTTGCCATGGAAACTCCTTTCTAATGAACAAATAATTGATTACTGATAACAATATATCACAAATCACTTTATAAAAAAATATGTATTTGTGAAAAAAATATTTATTTTTGAACGCTATGACACATGTCAGTCAAAATGATCTACATCAGCTGTTTCTATAATACTCTCATGTTTGCCGTCATTTCTGTATATGACTCTTCCGTCTATGATCGTAGCCACAACACGCCCCTTTACCTTTTTGCCGTTGTAGGGTGTATTCTTGCCCTTTGACATAAAAAGCCTGCTGTCTATTTCGTACTCGTCGGTAATATTTATTATGACCACGTCTCCGTCAGCACCAACCTGCAGCCTGCCTCTGTCTACTCCGAGTATGCATGCCGGCTTGTAGCTCATTTTGTCTGCCATCTCAAGAGGTGTAAGAATGCCTTTTTCAACCAGTTCCGTATATATCACGGGAACCGCCGTTTCAAGACCGACTATACCGAAAGGTGCCCTGTCAAAGCTTTCTTCTTTCTCTTCTTGGGAATGAGGAGCGTGATCTGTGGCTATGCAATCTATCGTACCGTCTTTGAGCCCCTGAATAAGAGCATCTCTGTCCGCTTTTGTACGCAAAGGAGGATTCATTTTGTAATTTGTATCCGTACCGTCTATATCATCTTCGGTAAGAGTGAGGTGATGAGGTGTAACCTCTGCGGAAATGTCCACTCCGCTTTCTTTTGCAAGCTTTATAAGGGTGACACTGTCTTCAGTGGAGCAATGGCAAAGATGAAGGTGGGCTCCTGTATCCTTGGCAAGTATGATATCTCTTGCGACTATAACATCCTCTACTTCATTCAGAATGCCGTACAACCCCAGTTCTTTGGCTTTTTTGCCGGCATTCATCACTCCCCTTGCCCTTAAGTTTATATCTTCGCAATGGGCAAATACCGATACACCAGTTTCAGCCGCAAGCCTCATGGCCTGTCTGGCCACACGGGCATTCATTACAGATTTACCATCCTCACTTACAGCTACGGCACCGTTATCCGCAAGTGTCTGAAAATCCGTAAGATACTCACCGTCCTGGTTGGCTGTAATGGCAGCTATAGGATGTATCTGTACTGCAGAAGTGGCTGCCGCTTTATCAAGAACATACTCCAGCGTCTCAAGACTATCCACTACAGGCTTTGTATTGGGCATCATGCAGACACTTGTATAACCACCTCTGGCCGCTGCTCTGGCACCGGTCCTGATATCTTCTTTATACTCAAACCCCGGATCCCTGAAATGCACATGAAGATCTATAAGACCCGGCATAACAAGGCAGCCTGAGGCATCGATCACAATATCATTGTCATTGTGCTCACCTATATTTTCATGCTTTTCGTATTCTTCTATGTGAATGTCGTCACCTATCTCCAGGATCTTACCGTCTACCATGATAAGGTCTGTAACGCTGTCAAATCCCGTTTCAGGATCAAGTACTCTGCCGTTTTTTATAAGTGTAAAAGCCATTTTCCTTCTCCTTTCCATATCATTATATAAATACCGGTTATCAGTTGAATCCGATGTATTTTCCGAGACCGTGGTAAGCCTTTATGAGAAACTTCCTCGCAGGTTCTCCCGGCATATTAAGTATTATACCAAAGGGATGGTAACGCATCCTTACATATCTTTTAAAATCTGTTTCCTTTAGATACTGCCAGAGAAGCTTCTTCTTTTCCAGATGCTCCGGTGTCCCTCCGACTATAAGTAAAATAGAGGCTATCTGGTACATGATAGTCAGATACTTCATCATATACTTTTCGCATTTCGGAGACTTTATATCAGCATTCTTAAGAGTCTGTGTCATGGTCTTTGCAATATATATATGCTGGTCGATACGCCTTATCATGGTCTCCTCTTTGATAGACTGGTCGTCACGGCCTATGAAGTATCTGTAGAAGTTCACGTTGTTGTAATAAAGCGTCTTCACGTAAGGAAGCGGTTCAAACACAAATATATTGTCCACATAGAATATCTTCTCAGGCAGCACCAGTCCGCATTTGTGTAAAACAGAGGTCTTGTATACCACACTATGCATAAGAAGGTACTGATCTACAAGAAATACACCTATGTCATCCCATTTGAAAAATTTTCTCAGAGGAAATACATTTTCAAAATGGACTCTTTTTTTATGATACTTTGTCTGGTTCTCATATACAAAGTTGGTTATGTAAATGTCCGGTTTTTTCTTTTTAAAGCTTCTGAGATCATCCATGACAATCTTTAAAGCAGGTTTATCCAACCAGTCATCGGAGTCCACAACCTTCAGGAATGTACCTCTTGCAAGCTTTATGCCTATATTTACTGCAGATCCGTGCCCGCCGTTTTCTTTATGTACGGCCTTTACGACATCCGGGTGTTCTTTTTCATACTCAAGAGCTATCTCATAAGTATTGTCCAGCGTAGACCCGTCATCCACAATAATGATCTCTACGTCGCCCTTTTCATCTGCAGCATTCAAACATGAATCTATACATTTTCTCATATATCCGGCTGAGTTATAACATGGTATGACAAATGTTATCAGCTTTTTATTATTATTGTTCATTTTATTATCCTTTATAAATAAAACCGTCACAGGTTTACATTCTGTCAGGCACATCTATGGACAAAAGCTTAAGACACTGCACAAGAATATCTTTTGTAAAAGCAAGCAGTTTTATCCATGCCTTTTTTTGTTCTTCATCTTCCTGTGAAAGTATGCGTGTATCGTGATAGAATCCGTTAAACACGTCAGAAACCTCGTAAATAAACTGACATATCCTGTGGGGCGCCAGCTCTTTATATGCCGCTTCCAAAACTCCCGGATATGAAGTCAGCTTGATCATCAGTGTCTTTTCCTTATCGGTAACAGGAGCAGACAGATCACTCATATCTGATGTTATATCACCGCCACCGGCCATGTATTTGTCGATGATGGATTTTATACGTACGACCGTATAGAGAATATAAGGTCCTGTATTTCCTTCAAACGAAGTAAATCTGTCTATATCAAATACATAATCCCTTGACGCCTGATTTGAGAGATCTCCGTATTTAAGAGCGGCAAGACCTACAATATCCACTATGCGGCGGATCTCTTCACCGGAAATATCGTCACTTTCAGTTATTTTATCATAGACTCCGGCTTTAATATCCTCTATGAGGTGTTCAAGACGCATAACACCGCCGGACCTTGTCTTAAAGGGTTTTCCATCTTTTCCGTTCATGGTTCCGAAGCCGAGAAACTCAAGCTTCGTATCTTCTCCGATTATGCCCGCTTTTTTCGCAGTTCTGAACACCTGGGTAAAATGAAGTTCCTGACGCTTGTCCGCTACATATATGATCTCATCCGGACTGAAGCTTTTCTCTCTGTCTATGATGGTTGCCAGATCTGAAGTGGCATATAATGCAGCTCCGTCTGATTTTTGTATAATACACGGAGGTACTTCTTTGGTATCTGATTCCATAGACACATCCACTACGAGTGCCCCTCTGCTTTCAACGGCTATTCCCCGGTTTTTAAAATCCTTAACCATATCCGGTATAAGGGGCTGTGCATCAGACTCGCCTTTCCAAAGATCAAAATGTACGTCCAGAGCATCATAATTTTTCTTAAGATCGGCTTTGGAAAGTGTCATGATATGCTTCCATATCTCTACATACGGCTCATAGCCCGACTGAAGCTTAAGTGTGGCATCCTGTGCTCTTTTAAGAAAGGCTTCGTCTTCTTTTGACCTGCCACTGGCTTTAGGATATATACGTTCCAGATCCTCAAGAGTAAAAGGAGCATTATGAGGATAAGGTCTTGTATGTTCTTCATCAAAATACGGCAGATCAGGTTCATCATCTTTTAACTGTTCGATGATAAGACCCATCTGAAGCCCCCAGTCTCCAAGGTGTACATCTCCTATCGTTTTGTTGCCTGCATGAGAAATAATGCGCTTTACGCTCTCGCCTATAACGGCAGATCTTAAATGTCCCACATGCAGAGGCTTCGCCACATTGGCACCGCCATAATCTATAACAACTGTTTTGGGGTTCTCTTCCTTTTCGAAGCCGAAGCACTCATCCTTCGCCATCCCGGAAAGCTTTTGTGCAAGAGCGCCGCCTGAAACCGTAATGTTTATAAAACCCGGCATAACTGCTTCGACTTTTTCAAAAGCCGGATCGTCACCTATCTGCCGTACTATTTCTTCAGCTATGTCTATGGGCTTTTTTTTGTAAGCTTTAGCTGCAGACATACAACCGTTGCACTGGTATTCACAAAGATCGGCACGCTTAGAAACGGTTACGACACCGTATGACTCATCATATCCTGCATTTGCAAATGCCGACTTAAAAATATCTTCTATATCTTCGATAAACTGTTTCATGTAAGAAAGCTCCTGATCAATAATAGTTACTCGTAAAAAACGTTTCTTTTTAATCATTTCATTATAACAGATATATATGGTGATGTCGAATGGTTTTATGCAGTAAACCTCCATCAAAAGAGCCACCCCGTGCGGGATGGCTCTTATATGATAAACTATGATCACTTGTCTTCAACACTGTAGTTGGGTGCTTCTTTTGTAATGTGTATATCATGAGGATGACTCTCTCTGAGGGCTGCTGAAGACATCTTCATAAACTTCGCAGTCTCCTGAAGTGTGGGAATATCTGCAGCACCGCAGTATCCCATACCTGATCTTAATCCTCCGATAAGCTGGAAGATCGTATCCTCAAGAAGCCCTTTATATGCCACACGTCCTTCAACGCCTTCAGGTACAAGCTTCTTGGCATCTGTCTGGAAATATCTGTCCTTGCTGCCATTTTCCATGGCCGCAATGGATCCCATACCTCTGTATACTTTATATTTTCTTCCCTGATAAAGCTCAAAATCCCCGGGAGATTCATCACATCCCGCAAGAAGGCTTCCGAGCATACATACACTTCCGCCGGCTGCTATAGCCTTCACCACATCTCCGGAGTACTTTATACCTCCGTCCGCTATAATGGGCACATCGAACTTTTTAGCCTCTTCATAAGCTCCCATAACCGCTGAAATCTGAGGAACACCAATACCTGCCACTACTCTTGTGGTACAGATGGATCCGGGTCCGATACCTACCTTTATGGCGTCAGCCCCTGCCTCTGCCAGCATCTTTGCTGCCTCTGCAGTCGCCACATTTCCTGCTATAACCTGAAGAGAGGGGAATGCAGATTTTATCTCTTTAAGTGTATTTACAATGTTTTTTGAATGACCGTGAGCCGAATCTATAACAATACAGTCTACTTTTGAGTTTACCAGAGACTGTACTCTGTCCATAACATTGGATGTAATCCCTACTGCCGCACCTACAAGAAGACGTCCCTGGGAATCATGAGCTGAATTAGGATACTGTATCTGCTTCTCAATGTCCTTTATGGTTATAAGACCTCTGAGTTTGAAATCTTTATCAACGATGGGAAGTTTTTCCTTCCTGGCCTCTCCCAGTATCTTCTTTGCTTCTTCCAGGGTAATACCGGCTTCTGCCGTAATAAGATCTTTACTGGTCATCCTCTCGCTGATCTTCTTTGAGTAATCCGTTTCGAACTTTAGATCACGGTTTGTTATAATACCGACCAGTTTTCCCGTATCATCTGTGATAGGGACTCCGGATATACGAAACTTTGCCATAAGATCATTGGCGTCTGCCAGTGTATTATCAGGGTGAAGATAAAAAGGATCTGTAATAACTCCGTTCTCAGAACGTTTAACCTTATCTACTTCCTCTGACTGCTCTTCGATAGTCATGTTTTTGTGAATTATACCAATACCACCCTGGCGTGCCATTGCAATAGCCATACGATGTTCGGTAACGGTATCCATTCCTGCGCTCATCAATGGAATGTTGAGCTTAATCTCTTTTGTAAGCCTTGAGGAAATATCCACAAGGTTCGGTGTGACCTCCGAATACTGGGGCACCAGCAACACATCATCAAATGTAATACCTTCGCCTATGATCTGTCCCATATTTTGTCCTCTCTTTCTTTAGATTTCCAACAGTATATTTGAATAAAAATAACAAAGCACGCATAATTTGTCAATCACAAAATATGCAGCTTATATCGTAATAAATAAAAAATGTCACTTTCTTTTGATCGATATACTTTTTGTTGATAACAACTGAAATATAACAAGCCGCATAAACGAAAGATCATTTACGGGTTATGTCTTCGGGGATGCCGTTCCGGTGTTTTCACGGAATTCTATACGACACCCTGGACACTTTATAAGTATCTCTCCTTTTCCTTTTGGTACTCTTATTTTTTGCGAACAATTAGGACATTTAAAAATACGATGAGTCTTCTTGTCTTTTATCCGCAAAATAAATCTGTGCACAGATGACCTGGCCGATTTGGTAAGCTGCAGATACACTCTGTTTTCCGAATATCTCTGATTAAGATTTTTTGACAGGGTTCTGTATATGCAAATTCCCAACACAGCACCACCAAGTATAAAAAGCACCCATAATCTCAGAATTACCGAAAGTGCAAAAATACCCAGCGCAATATAAAGAAGCAGACGCGACAAATGATCCATGCCGTTTCTGCCTCCCATAAATCCCTGAATTCCGTTGTCATGCTTTTTCATAAAGCTTTTTATTCCTATCTCTGCTTAAGCCATTTCTTTTGAGGAATTAATAACCTCATTGAAATCTTCTATCTCCTCTTCCTCATCACTATCCAGATATACATTATCCGGAGCGATCTCTATAGAACTGCCGATAGCGTTTCCTATGATATAAACGGTATGGGAGTTCTTGGCGCGTTTTTCCGAGTAATTACTGATCTTGCTCATGTTTTTTGAAATGTCCACATTTGTATTTACTCCTGCGGGCAGAATGATGGTAAGATTGCTTCCTTTCACATCAAAACTGACATATATATCTTTTTCCAGTTTTGCCCGGCTCATATCAAGTATAAGCTTTGATCCGAATGCTTTAAGCTCACACCCTTCAAATGCTCCTTCTTCTATCTCTACCAGCTTTCTGTCAAAAAATGCGGTGTATTTCCTGATCATATCATCTCTGGTTTCTTCCTCTTCCTGACGATATTCTCTCTTTTTTTCTTTATACTTGTCATATCCCAGCTTTGCGGCTATCCCCAAAGCAGCTGCACCTATTGCTATCTTCAGTATCCTTTTTGACATAATACACCTCCGATACACGACTCAAAATACGGTGCCATTATACCACACCATTTTCGTGTTTACAATTACTATACCTGTACGTCATCACGTACAGCCCTGCGGTGACTTTCTTCTCTGGAATACACACAACCGCAGTAATCCTGTCTGTAAAGACCATACTCTTCAGACAATCCTACCGAAAGTGCATATCCTCCTTTTTTCTTAAAATCAGACATAAGATATTTTGTACCGTAAGTTTTACCAAGCAGATCACCGATGGAGTTTAGCAGGGCTGCTGATTTTACGGGACTGATGGTCAGAGTTGTAGTAAAATAATCAAACTTAAGTTCTCCTGCTTTTTTAGCGGTTTCCTCAAGACGCATTCTGAAGCACTTTGCACACCGGAGTCCTCCCTCAGGACACTCTTCCAATCCATTGGAAAGCTGCATAAACAATCCGGGATCATATGCACCTTCAAGAAAGTTCACTTCATTTTTAGCCTTAAATTCATTTATGAAACGTTTCTGTTCGGCAACTCTCCTCTCATACTCCGCTTTTTCGGTTATATTGGGATTGTAGTAAAAAACAGTGATCTTAAAATATTCCGACAGATATAAGATCACATAGCTTGAGCATGGCGCACAGCAACTGTGCAGAAGAAGAGTCGGTATACGACCTCCTGCTTTTATTCTTCTTTCAATACCTGCAAGAAGCGCCTCCATTTCTTTCTGGTAATTTCTTTTAAGATACTCCGGAGGACATATCTTTTCAGATTCTTTAACTATACTCATGTTCTTTCCCTTAAAAATCCAATGCCAGGTCGTTTAAAACTCCCCGCAGTTCTTTAAAAAAGCTTCTCATCTCATCATCGGTACCTATAGATATCCTGAGATAATTATTTATCCTGGGTTTATCAAAAAACCTTACAAAGACTTTTCTTTTTTTAAGTCCTTCAAAAATCTTTTTTGCAGGATGTCTTATATGTGAAGCAAATACAAAATTGGCATCTGAAGGAAGCACCTTAAAACCGTTGCGTTGGAGATTTTCAACCGTATATTCTCTGGTATCTTTGATCTTTCTGATGCATTCGGCAAAATACTCCCTGTCCTGTACACATTCCACCCCCAATTTTATGGCAGGAGCATTCATGGTGTAAGAATTTATGGAAAATTTTACATCATTCATAGCTTTAATAAGAGTCTCGCTGCCAAGTGCATAACCGACTCTAAGCCCCGCAAGTGATCTTGATTTGGAAAAAGTCCTGACTACCAGAACATTTTCATAATCTTTGATAAGTGCCAGTGCGCTTTGCCCGCCAAAATCTATGTAAGCCTCATCTACGATGACCACGCTGTCCTGATTGGCTTCTACGAGCGCTCTGATATCCTCTAAAGGAAGAGAAATACCTGTGGGGGCATTGGGATTGGCTATTACTATGCCTCCGTTTGGAATATTATAATCCGATACATGTATTCTGAAATCCTCATCCACAGGTATTGTTTTTGACGGTATTCTGTAAATATCCGTCCATACCGAATAAAATGAATATGTTATATCGGCAAAAAGAACAGGCTTTGGCGAATTGAAAAAAGTCAGAAATGCAACTGATAAAACGTCATCCGAGCCCACTCCGGTAAAAACGTTTTCAGGCCATACCCCATGATAGGCACTTAGTGTCTGCACAAGTTTTTTCACCTCAGGATCCGGATAACGACGAAGATCATCCGCACCTTTTTCTCCCAGCTCCACTGCTGCTTTAAGAACCTTGGGAGAAGGCGGATAAGGATTTTCATTGGTATTTAACTTTATTATTTTTTTATCCGAGGGCTGTTCCCCGGGCACATAAGGTATTGTTTTTCTAATAAACTCTTTCCACATTGCCATGGTATGTCTCCTCTTAAATAATAATATGATTTTAAGTTTGTCCGATCACTACTGAACCAACCCGAACACTCCTGACAGCTTTTCAAAACCCGGCAGTGAACGTACTATGGTTTCATAAGACACACAATATGCTATCCTCACATATCCCGGGCAACCGAAAGCACTTCCCGGTACCAGCAATATATTTTCGGCTTTTGCCATATCGCAAAATGTCTTGTCATCATCTATCGGAGACTTCATGAAAAGATAGAAAGCCCCTTCAGGCTCAACACACTCAAAACCGAGACCGGTAAGTCCTTCATAAAGAGCTTTTCTGTTTTTGTCGTAGGCAGACACATTTACTTCAGCGTCCACATTTTCGGCTGCCACCAGCTGCATAAGGGAAGGTGCATTGACAAAACCGAGTATCCTTGTAGCCAGGGAAACTGCGGCTTTCACATCTTTTGCATCAGTCATCTCATCAGGAATGACAACGTATCCGATCCTTTCCCCGGGAAGAGATAAGGATTTGCTGTATGAATAACATACGAATGTGTCACTGTAATACTTCGTAAGGTAAGGCACCTCTGTACCGTCATATACCAGTTCTCTGTAAGGTTCATCGGAAATAAGACATATATCAGTTCCAAACTGTGCCTTTTTCTCTTCGATCACGGAAACAATAGCCTTTATGTCTTCTTCGCTATAGACCACACCCGTAGGATTGTTGGGATTATTAATTATCACCGCCTTGGTCTTTTCGGTAAAATACTCACCAAAAATTTCCGGATCCGGGCGAAATTCGGGGAGCGCCGGAGGTACAGTTACCAGAGTGCCACCGAAATTGGCTACATAATTGGCATATTCCCCGAAATATGGTGCAAAGACTATAACCTCATCTCCGGGATTTAGTATAGCCTTTAATATGGCATTCATACCCCCGGCCGCACCGGTGCTCATACAGATATTTGTTTCATCAAATCCAGTATTGAATCTCCGGTTTAGAGAATCCGCTATTTTCTTTCTTACTTCAGGAAATCCTGCGTTGTTCATATAACCGTGTATTTTCACAGATTCCTCTGTATCCAAAATCTTTTTTACAGATTCATTTACACTGTCCGGCGCCGGCACATTGGGATTGCCGAGACTAAAATCAAATACGTTTTCCTTACCGTACTGCTTTGCAAGTCTGGCACCCTCTTCAAACATCTGCCTGATAACAGAACTCTTTTTTATCTGGTCTTTTATAATTTCTGAAATCATGCCTTCCTCCTTTCTTTTTCATGAAAATCTTTTTTTCTACAACCCTACTGCCTTTTTCGCAATACGATCCGCTTCTTCATTTCCCGGAATCCCTGTATGAGATCGTACCTTTGCAAAATGCACCTTCAGGCGGTCCCGTATAGAGTCAAAATACTTTTTATACTCGGCCGTTCCTTTTTTATTGGTCTTCCAGTCTCCTGTAGCCCAGTTTTCTATTCCTGCATAATCGTAAAAAACCGTCACTTCTTCTATACCAAGTTCAATACATTTTTTCAGGGCCGCCGTACAACCACCTATTTCTCCGGCCACATTTCTCATGGAGGCCATTTCCGGATCATCACCCGCTCCGGAGATCATATGGCGCTCTTTCTTGTGCACCAGAAATCCCCCATATCCGTAGGTTCCTGTCCTAATATTGTACGACCCGTCCACAAAAGCATAAGTTTCAGGAAATGTTTCCATGCCGGAAAAATCTTTTATCTCCCGGGAGACTTCTCCTTCCAAAAACTCCTCTGCCTCTTTTAATGTCTCAAACCCTTTATAAACGGCACCGGAAAAGCCCTGAACCTGTTCTTTACAGTCGTTCCAGTTTTTATATATTCCGGCATTTCTCCCTTTTTTTACCGCATAATATTTTTTCTTAACAGCCATAAACCCATCCGTACCGAAATCCTGATTTTTTAATAAACTCTGATAACGCTGGCTATGGAATAAACGCAGTCCAGACTTCTCATAGCCTCACAGGCCTCTACCATGTGAGCTTCTTCTACCTCTTCTATAATAAATAAAAGATCCGCCACTCCGTCAGCTGTATCCTTTTGAGATACATTTGCAATACCTACTGCATTTTCTCCAAGCACTACTGCTATCTCCGCAAGAACCCCGGGTCTGTCCTCCACCTTCATCCTGATAAAATACTTGCTTTTTATTTCGTCAATCTGAAGGATCGGAGTTTCTTTATAGTTTTCTACAGGGACACGGTTGCAACATCCGAGCCTGATGTTGCGCATAACATCCATAACATCTCCCAAAACAGCACTGGCTGTGGGAAGAGATCCCGCACCACGCCCCATAAACATGGCATCGTCCATAGCCTCACCTTTAACAAATATGGCATTAAAGGAGTTTCTGACTGTAGCAAGAGGATGATCCTTTTCAAGAAGCATGGGGTTGACGTGCACTTCCACCTTGCCGTCAGTCATCTTCACCACACCAACCAGCTTAATAACATATCCCAGTTCTCCGGAATATCTTATATCATCAGGCATAACCGATGTAATTCCTTCTTTGTATACATCTGCAAAGGTAACATTTGTATGATAAATGAGCTGGGCGATAATAGCCATTTTTCTGGCAGCATCCAGTCCGTCCACATCTGATGTGGGATCACTTTCTGCATAACCCTTGCGCTGTGCCACGGCCAAAGCATCATGATATCCCATCTTATCCTCTGTCATCTTTGTAAGGATGTAGTTGGTGGTACCATTTACAATACCCATGATCTCGGTAATATTGTCACCGGCCATATTCTGCATCAGAGGTCTGATAATGGGTATGGCTCCTGCCACGGCTGCTTCAAACTGTATATCGCAGTTATTTTCTCTTGCAACGGAAAAAATCTCTTCACCATGCTCCGCAAGAAGATCTTTGTTTGCCGTAACGACATGCTTTCCTGCTTTTAAAGCCTCAAGTATCCTGGTTCTTGCTATACCTGTTCCACCCATAAGCTCTATAACGATCTGAATCTCGGGATCATTAATTATTTCTTCCCAGTTGTCGGTAAGGACATCCTTGTCTATCCCGTCTCTGTGCTTGGAAGCATCCTTAACCAGAACCTTTTTTATAACAAGCTCACTTCCCACACGAAGGGGTATTTCTTTTTTCATTTTCTTTACAAGTCTGTATACACCGCCACCCACGGTACCTGCGCCCAGCAGTGCAGCGTATATGCATTTTTTGTCACTCATTTTTTTCTCCTTGAAACCTTTGGACTGTGTAATTATAAATAACTATTATTGGAGGCAAACCCAAATTAAAACTTTTAAACAGATTATAAAACAGGAACTACAATAAGTATATATCCCAGTTATATATTTTTGTAAATGTAAAGCACTACGTTTCACTTGCCAGCGCGGCTGCTCTGTCAGCGGCTATAAGGGCATCTATTATCTCATCAAGTTCTCCGTCCATGACTGCATCTATCTTGTATAACGTAAGCTTGATCCTGTGATCGGTGACCCTGCCCTGGGGGAAATTGTATGTTCTTATCTTTTCAGAACGGTCGCCTGTACCTACCTGGCTTTTTCTGTTTCCCGCAAGCTCATTGTGCTGCTTTTGCAATTCCAGATCATACAGCTTTGCTCTAAGGAGGGCAAATGCCTTTGCCTTGTTTTGGATCTGGGACTTTTCCGTCTGGCTGTAGATAACTATACCCGACGGATAATGGGTCAGCCTGACGGCGGAATCCGTTGTATTTACGCACTGGCCACCGTTGCCCGAAGCCCTCATCACATCGATCCTGTAATCCTTTTCATCTATGACTACATCCACATCCTCAGCCTCGGGCATGATGGCTACTGTGGCTGTAGAGGTATGAATCCGTCCTCCGGATTCTGTTTCGGGAACTCTTTGTACCCGGTGCACTCCCCCCTCATGCTTGAGGATAGAGTAGGCACCCTTTCCCTGTATCATAAACTCCACTTCCTTTATGCCTCCCAGCCCTGTGTCGTCCAGCGAGAGGATCTCTGTCTTCCATCCGTGCCTCTCGGCAAATCTGGAGTACATACGAAAAAGACTGTTGGCAAACAGGGCCGCTTCCTCTCCTCCTGCACCGGCTCTTATCTCAAATATGATATTTTTTTCATCCATGGGATCTTTGGGCAAAAGTAAGATCTTTAACTCCTGTTCAAGTTCATCTTTTCTGACGGCAGCTTCTGCAAGTTCTTCCTTTGCCATGTCTATAAGTTCCGGATCAGTCTCTTCACTTATGATAAGCTTTGCCCCTTCTTCATTTTCTTTTGCCTGCTTATATTCCCTGTAGACATTTACGACAGGCTCAAGTTCCCCCTGCTCCTTCAAGAGTTTTGTAAGGCGCTGTGTATCCCCCGCAAGCATACCTCCGGAAAGCTCTGCGGTTATATCATCGTATCTGGCCTCGGCACTGTCCAGCCTAGCATATATATCCATGTAAATGTAACTCCTTCCCTTTAGTGCACTATTTTCGGTTCCGTTACATGCACCCTTTTACGACTCTGTCGTTGCCGCCGTAATCTTTTATGATCTCTACATCCTCAAATCCGGCATCTTTTAACATACCGGACACAGCTCTTCCCTGATCATATCCTATCTCAAGAAAAATCTTTCCATGCTTTTTCAAAAAACATCCTGCCCTGGCGATAATACGCCTGTAAAACACCAGCCCGTCCTCACCGCCGTCAAGTGCTATGCGCGGATCGAAGCGGCTCACTTCCGGCGCAAGTCCGTCTATTTGACCTGCAGCTATATACGGAGGATTGGAAACAATTATGTCGAAACAGCCTTCTACGCCCTCAAACAGATCGCCACAAATAAATGAGATATTGGAAGCATCATGAAGGCGGGCATTTTCTTTTGCTACCTTTAGCGCTTCCGGAGAAATATCTGTCGCTACACCTTCTTTAAAATTGTAATCCAACGCTTTTTTTTCTCCTCCCACATCCAGGGCCGTAATGATGCAACCCGAACCCGTGCATACATCCAGAACCCTGCTGTCTGCTTTTAGCTCCTTCATGGCTTCTTCTACCAGGATCTCAGTGTCAAAACGGGGTACAAGTACATTTCCGTTTACCTTAAACTCGAGACCGTAAAAAAATGCCCTTCCGGTAATATGCTGCAGCGGTATACGCCTTGCCCTGTCCATCACCAATGCATGATAGCGCCCGGCTTCCTCCTGTGTGACAGTGGCATCGGGATCTGACAACAGTGTCTTTTTGTCTATACCTGCCACATAATCCATCAGTTCGAAAGCATCTATATCCGGAGACTCTATCCCGGTTCTGATAAAAATCTCCTCTGCCTTTTTTATAATATCTTTTACTTTGACCGATTCATTCATATATACGTGTAAGTTTGATCATATTGTCTACTAATGATTTTAATAACATATAATAAAAAAACCGGAGCGCATGGCTCCGGCGTGTTGTGAAATATCAGTCTGCCTTAACGCCGTATTTCTTGTTGAACTTGTCAATACGACCGCGAGCTGCTGATGCTTTCTGTGTTCCGGTATAGAACGGATGGCACTTGGAGCAAATCTCCACATGTATCTCTTCCTTTGTGGAACCGGTAACGAACTCATTACCACAGTTACATGTAACTTTTGCCTGATAATACTCCGGATGTATAGCCTCTCTCATCTGTTTCACCTCTTTCGAACTTTAATCAATCCGACACATTTTAACACAATACGATAAACCATGCAAGCATTTTTTTATGATAAGATAATACTCATTTACCAACTATCTCATCCCAAAGACCCCAAAGCCTGTCTACGTTAAAATCAGAGTCGTAATAGTTTATGTAATGATGGTTGGCAAGATCATCATTATAATCCTCCAGCCTGTAAACTGCCTCCTGTGTTTCAGTATAATGAGTCACCACCGGTATGAAATCATATTTTGTAACTTTTGTCTCGGATCTGCCGCCCTGTGTGGTTTTTGTTATCTCTACCTCTGCCATCCCGCCGAGAAGTCTGTCCACTTCATCCTGTCCGGATACAAAATTGCCGCAGGAATAAAATACTACCCCTTTGTTACCTTTATCCGTGGTTATTTCGCCGAAGGGCTCCACCACATGGGGATGTGAACATATAACAACATCTGCCCCTGCATCTATTACATCATTTACGTATCCCACCTGATATGGCGTCGGTTCGTATTCGTATTCATCGCCTATGTGCAGGAAGCATACTGTTATATCCGCTTTATCTTCCGCATTTTCTATGTCGGAAATAAATTTTTCTTTGTTGTCCAGAAGATCCACCAGATAACTCTCATCCTCCGGTATCTCATACCCGTTTAATCCGTAGGTATAATTAAACATAGCAAGCCTTATGCCGTTTTTCTCTACCAGATCCAAAGTGTCCGCATCTTTTCTGCTTTCGTGGATACCCAGGAGTTTTATATCAGGATACTTCCTTTCCCAGTAATCAACCATATTGTAGATCGTGTCCGTTCCCTTATCCATGGTGTGGTTGGTGGCAGAAAGCACCACATCAAATCCCGTATCCACCAGGGCATCTCCCATTTCATGTGGTGTACCGAAATCGGGATACGATCCTATCTCGCTGTCATTTTCCACGAAGATGGTTTCCTGATTTATCACGGCTATGTCATGAGACTGCACGAGATCTTTTATATGACTGTACATAGGTGTAAAGTCATACTCTCCCGTGGCTTCTTCGAATTTTTCGTAAACAGTATCATGGATAAGGTTGTCCCCGGCTGCTATAAGGGATAGCTTTGTCTGTGTCTTTTCAGCCTCAGCCTCTGCTTTAGTCGTCCTGGTTTCTTCGGTTGTTTGAGTTTCTTTTGTTTCCGTTGTTTCTGCTGTCTCCGTCTGTGTTTCTTTTGTTCTCTCTGACGTCTGCTGTGTTGCAGGCTGCGTTTCCCCCATTCCAAACAGGCTGCACCCTGCAAGTGTAAGAGCAGCAACAGATATACAAACTAAAGGCAGGGTATGTTTTTTCATTATTATTAATCCTTTCGTTTTCATAAATCTAACTTCCCGTATATATTCCTTACGTTTAATTTTTTTGTGGTTACTTCAGTTAATCATTATATGCCATTTAACGAAAAAAACAAAGTAAAATCAACTGAAACTTTTTATATTTTTTACTGAAGTAAAACCGCCATTTTAACATTGATTTAAGAGGGAAAATTTCATATAATCAGACCTGTAGATATGCCTGTTTAAGACAGTTAAAGCGATATGCTTTTTATATCTTTTCTGTCCCTACAGGCCGATCATTTTTCACATACTTTTTTTCATAAAAGGAGGATATTTTAATGGCTGATAACGTAGTACTTGCAAGAAATGTAGACGGTGCACCCGTAAGTGACATCTGCTCACAGACAGTAGCATTTTCACATTATAACCATTTTTCAATGCAGCTTCCCGTTGATGCCTCCGGAGCACTTGTATCCGGCGGCGCAAAGGAGCAGGCTGCACAGTGCTTTGCCAATATCAAAGCTGTTATCGAAGGCATCGACCGCAAACTCTCTGACACAGTTAGAGTTTCGATCTTCCTTACTGATATTAACGATCTTGATGCAGTTAATGAGGCATACAAGGCAGTATGGTCAGATTATCTTCCCACACGCACTGTTGTGGCAGTAGATTCTCTTCCCCTCGACGGCGCAGTTGTTGCCGTAGACGCTGTACTTTCCCATGGTCTGGGTACCATTCCCGATGCTCCCCAGGCTGATGACCTTATTATACTTGCAAGAAATACCGACAAAGTATACAAGTGCGAGAATGCAACACAGACATGTGCATTTTCACATTACAACAACATTACAACCCAGCTTCCCCTTGACGAGACAGGCGCGCTTGTCAGTGGCGGCGTAAAGGAACAGTTAAACCAGTGCCTGAGAAATGTTAAGAATATCGTTGAGAGCATAGATGTACCTATCGACGATCTCGTAAAGGTTACTATTTTCCTTAAGGATCTCGGCGATGTAGATGCGGTAAATGAAGTATATAAGACATACTTCCCTGACTCCGGGATCGCAAGAGCAGTTAACTATCTCCCGGCACGTTCAGTTGTTGCCGTAAAAGATCTTCCCAAGGGTGCAAGCGTAGCTGTAGAAGCTGTTTGCTCACATGGTGACGGTACACCGCCTCAGGAGGTTGAGGCAAGACACGGTCTTATCATTGAGGCCAACAACACTGATAAGGCTCCTATCTGTGAGAACTCTACACAGACAGTAGCATTCTCACATTACAACAACATCAGCTCACAGTATCCTTCAGATCCTTCAGCTGACGTTAAGGCTCAGGCGAAAGAGATCCTTGGCAATATCAAGACCATCGTAGAGAGCGTTGACCACAAGCTTGAGGATGTTGTAAAGGTAAATATATACATCAAGGATATGGCTGATCTTGCAGCTGTGGACGAAGTATACAAGGAGTTCTTCCCTGAAGGCACACCTGCCCGCAGAGTTGTAGGCGTTGCTGATGTACTTATGGGTGGAAAACTTCACATGGATGCCGTTGTATCCAATGCTGAGGGTACACCTCCTATCAAATGATCCGGTCATAAACCAAATGATCTGACACATAATTTTCATTAAAAAAAGTCCTCCGGCTGTTGTTCACACCCGGAGGACTTTTGCTTTCAAACTATGACCGGGACGACCGGTTATAGTTTTATTATGTTTAACATGATGTTAAACCTTCTTTTTTGAGTTTCCTCCAGTAAATGTATGCACACAAAGCTGCTGCTATCCAGGAAATAGGATAAACTACTGACACAGTATAGATATTTAATGTCCCTGTAAGATTAAATATGATCATTCCTGCTATTCTCAGACCTGCAATGAATACCAGATAAATAGCCATCGCCACTTTTGTTTTCCCATAACTTCTTATGGCATTGGACATAACTTCCATAAAATCGTAAACTGCATAAAAGGGACATGTAAACCATAGTATAAGTACACCAAGTCTTATGACCTCTACGTCACCGGTAAACAATCCGAATAAAAATCTTCCGCCAAAAAAAGTCACCAATCCTATTGCTATAGCTGTCGGCACAGATACCTTTAAGATATTTCTTATCAACCGACTTATCCTATCCTTCTTTCCTGCTCCAAGGTTCTGACTCAAGGCGTAAAGCGTGGTCTGACCAAAAGAAGCGGCTGCCATCCAATGAGCCATCTCCACACGGCTTTCCGTAGCGAATGCCGACATTATGTCTATCCCCAAAGAATTCACATTAGCCTGAACCACTACGTTAGAAAATGTCATCATCATACTCTGAAGCCCCAACGGAACCCCCAGACTGAAAACAGTTTTAACTATTTCGCCGGTTTCCCTTGGTATGACTAAACCAGTTTTAACCACATCCTTCTCTGTAACTACAAGATTTTTTTCCACCTGTTTCAGATACAAATGGGTACATCCCCCTGCCACAACCTGTGCTATTACGGAAGCTACTGCAGCACCGGCTATGGGATTATCCCAGGTGGAAATAAACCACCAGTCAAGAAGTATATTCAAGCCTCCTGCTATTATCTGAAAGATAAGAGGCGTTCTGGAATCCCCTGCTGCCCTGAGTATCCCGGATGCCATTCCGTAAAGCATCATAGGCATTATACTTAAAAAATAAACGGAGGCGTAAACAGATGCTATATCCAGTATCTCTTCAGGTGTACTCAGCAGCATCAAAGCCGGTCTTGCTGTAAAAAAACCGATTACCGAAAGCACTGAACCAACTGTAAGTGAAAGAATAAAAACCACTCTGCTTATCTTTTTTTGTGCCACGATATCTCTTGCCCCATATGCTCTGGCATAGATAATTCCCGCACCAGCGGTCAATCCACCAAAAAATCCTATGGACAATGCGATAAATGAAGTACTGGCGCCTACTGCCGCGGCTCCTTCTTTTCCGATATAGTTGCTTATGAAAATCAAATCAACTGAGCTGTAAAGCTGTTGAACCAGGTATGCAAGAATTACAGGAACTGCAAATTTTATTATCTTCCCGATAAGTGATCTGCCCTCACCTGTTGTGAAGTCTATTTCATTACGCCTCAAGCTCTTCTTGTCCCCTTAACCATAAACATAGGGGTAGCACCGTATAACAACTCATCTTTTTCGTCATACACCCTGTCATCTATTGTTTTTTTCACCACTATATCTTTAAGACCCATATCGATGAATTTTTTCTCATCCCACTCAGGGCGCTCAGTTTTTGATAAGGGTAGTTCTCTGGCATCCACGTGATCATGTTCCTCATTCGTATCGGAGTCATGCCCCCTGATCTCACCGTATTTTTCTTCATATTCTTTCTGACGCCTTTTCACTTCATTAGCCAGATCCTCATCAAAAAGGGTCTTGTACCATGTAGAATCAAATACAAGAAGAACACCATCTTTTTTAAGAAGGCGCGCCCACTCCTCATATACCTTGTCCGGTTCCGAAAGGTTCCATGCTACATTTCTGCTCAAAATAAGGTCAAATGTCCCGTCAGGATAATCTATATTCTCCAGATCCATAATTTTAAATTCCGGATCAACCCCCATAACTTTTGCATTTTCCCTGGCTTTTTCCAGCATTCCTTCTGCCTGGTCTATTCCCGTAACCTCATTTCCGTTCTTACTTAATATGATAGAAAAAAATCCCGGACCGCACCCGCAGTCGAGAATCCTTAGATTCTCTTTTTTCTCACACTGTTCCATAATAAGATCATACCAGCTGTCTGCTTTAAAACCGGTCAACTCCTGCTTAATATACCAGTCATAATCTTCTGCCCCATTTGACCAGTGTTTAGCACGTTCTTCTTTTGATAACATAATCATCCTCCTCAATAATAAAATAAACTCATTTTAAGATAGTATTTAATCATGTCTTGACGGCATGAATCATAAACATAGGTGCATATCCAAATAATTTTTTAGTTTCATCATCCCATAGTTTATCCCATGCATCTTCATCAATTTCAATTTCCATTTTCATTTTATCCAGGACTGCCACATCCCAATCGGGTCTGAATTCATTTCCCAACATACACCGCGCATCCAATTCCTGGGCAAGCCCCATATTGCCGACATAATGAGATTCCGTAGCCGGCAGATTATTTTTCATTCTGAAAGCAACCTTTTTCTCAAGGACATCTTTTCGTCGATATTCCATGCACCATGAACTTTCAAACACGATCAGTCTGCCTCCCGGCTTCAAAACCCTTACCCATTCTTTGTATGCTTCTCCCGGATTATACATAGTCCAAAGAGAATTTCTGGTTATGACCATATCGAAAGACTTGTCTTCAAAATTCATCTTGTGACAATCCATATTCATGAAATCTATGTCGGCATTAAAAATTTTCGCATTTTTCCTGGCCTCATCCAGCATAGCTTCACATTCATCCACTGCAGTTATCTTTCTGTCTTCACCTGAAAGAAGTATACTTAAGAAACCCGGTCCGCAGCATGTTTCTAAAATTTTTTCTCCCGGCTTAGGATTTATATTTTTTTTAATATATTCTTTCCACTTTTCTCCTTCTCTTTCGATTTCCGTTCTTACACTTTCCGAATATCCTATTGCAGATGAATCCCACCGCATTTTGATCAATTTTCTTAACTCCATCAGTAACCTCTTTTCAAAATCAAAAAATCTATTTAGTCTGTGCACTCATAAGTTCTTTATAATAGCCTTCCTTTGCAATAAGCTCATTATGATGACCTCTCTGAACTACACATCCATCTTTTAAGACAACCAATTCATCAGCCTCAAGTATCGTGGAAAGCCTGTGAGCCACCATTATGACAGTTTTATCCTTCGCTATATTTTTTATAGTCTGCTGGATCATTCTGTCAGTTTTTGTGTCCAGGTTTGATACAGCCTCGTCCATAACCAGTATAGGTGAGTCTTTGAGCAGCGCTCTTGCTATTGCTATCCTCTGCCGCTGTCCTCCTGACATTTGGAGTCCTCTTTCCCCTGCTATCGTGTCATACCCGTCAGGAAGAGATTCTATAAAACCATCTACCATAGCCATTTTTGCTGCATTTTTCACTTCATCATCAGTCGCATCCGGATTGCCCAGCTTTATATTGTCTTTCATAGACACATTGAACAAATACACATCCTGAGGAACTACTGTTATAAGCTTCCTTAAGGCGGAAAGCTTCATATCCCTTATGTCTTTTTCACCAATAAGTATTGCGCCTTCATTAACATCCCACATTCTGCATAAAAGGTTGGTACATGTAGTCTTCCCCGCTCCGGAACCTCCTACTATGGCTATCATCTTCCCCTTATCTGCCGTAAATGAAACATTCTTAAGTACATTCTCAGAAGAACCTTCATATGCGAAAGATACATTATCAAAAGTAACTGTACTATTTGATGTGTCAACATCCTCACATTTTCCTGTATCATTTATAATGGGCTTTGATTCTATAATGTCACTTATCCTGTCTGATGCAGCAAAGATCAATCCAAAATTTCGTGCCATATTGCTTAGCTCCAGCAATGGTCCAAATACCAGCCACACTATAGTACCTACAACAGCAAACCACTCAGTAGAGAGATTTCCGGAAAAAACCAGTCCTATAGCCGAAAGATTTATAATAACTGCTGCAATGCCCGATACCGCCTGTAGAAGCCCCCCCTCAGTACCCATTCTTTTGGCATACTTAACTTGAATATCGATAAGAGCATCCATAAATTTTTTATTTTTCAACTTATAGCTGTCTACACTGTTTAATGTAAGGAGCTCATTCATACCGTTTATACCTTCGAGTGTAACCGAATTGGCCTCTCCCAGACGAAAACGGCTTTCTTTTCCCTGCTCATCGGCTTTCTTTCTGAGTATATAGGGCACAACAGCTATAACGACTACAGCTGCGATCAATAGTATCGCCAACAGCCAATGAAGTATCCAGAAGAATACAACAAATCCCGCAAAAAATATAAGATCTACTACAAAAATACCTATCGTATGTGCATAAAACCATTCCAGTATCTCCACATCGTTCATAAGAGTGGTGGATATCTGACCCGACCGGTGCTTAAGCAGGATATCAGGACATATCTGCACAAATGACCTGTACAACAGAACCCTGAAATCCACCAGTATATGAAAGGCAACATCATGGTTCCAATACATCTCCAGATAACTAAATACCACTCTTCCAGCCACGGCGATAATAAGAAACCAGAGATATCTCATATCGGGAAATCCCCCGCCGGCAGCTATATGAGCAGCCATCCACGCTACTATTCCTACCGCCGCCACTATGCTTACTTCACGCAGTACCCCGGAAATAATCCCTCCTATAAGTCTGCCTCTGTATTTGGACGAGTATTTTAACAGCTTTCTTACGCCGGTAAATTTACTCTTTTTAGCTTCAGCCGCCATTATCTTCCACCCCCTCTCTGGGCTTCAACAAGTTTCAGATAAACACCCTTTTTTTGCAGTAGTTCTTCATGTGTTCCTTCCTCGGCCAGCTTTCCTTTATCCAGCACATATATCCTGTCTGCATTTATGATGGTAGAAAGCCTGTGAGCGATAAGTATAGTTGTGTACTTTCCGTTTATCCCTTCTACTGTCTGCTGTATAAGTTCTTCTGAAGCAGCATCTACGCTTGATGTAGCCTCATCCATAATAAGTATGGGAGCCTCTTTTAGTATTGCTCTTGCTATGGCAAGACGCTGACGCTGACCACCTGAAAGATTGGCACCTCTTTCACCAACTATAGTTTCGTAACCCTTCTCCAGATTCATTATAAAATCATGGGCGTTGGCATCTTTTGCCGCTTTGAACACCTCTTCGTCAGATGCCCCCGGATTGGCCATCCTGATATTTTCCATTACAGTTCCGTAAAAAAGATATGTATTCTGAAAAACAACTGCTATTTTGCTCCGTAGATATTCGATATTATAATCTTTAATATCCACTCCGTTTAGTGTGATCTTTCCTTCATCTGCATCATAAAAACGCAACAGAAGATTTACTATAGTGGATTTTCCGGATCCTGATTCCCCTACAAATGCAGCGGTATTTCCGGATGCAATGGAAAAATCAAGACCGTCAGCCGCCGATTCTCGTTTTGAACTGTACTTAAAATGCACGTTTTCAAAGTCAATATTAGGAAGATCCTTATCCAAAGAAGTTTTGTCAGGATCAGGTATGTTTTTTATTTTTACAGGCTCTTCCATAATCTCAACAAATTCATTGGAAACTGATAACCCAAGATAACTTGCATGCCATGAATTGTTTAATTCGCCTATAGGGCGGACACATTCTATAACAAGAAACATAATAGTCAAAAGTCCGGCATATCCAAGCATACCGTCACTGCATGCATAAGCGGCCACACCTGTGGTTATAGCTGTGCCAATAGCCATCATAAGAGTGATCGCTCCTGAAGCAAAAAGAGAATTTCTTGTATTTATAAGCTGTTTAACTCTGAATCGTTCACTATCTGCCTCAAGTTCTTCACCTTTTCTTTTTTCAGCGTCAAAGTATTTTACAGTATTCATTCCCTGCATAGTATCAACATACTGTGAGTTCAATACAGCATACTCTCTCCAGTAACCCACGCTTGATTTACTGGTAAAGGGAAACATTATATGAGGCAAAAAAATAGAAGCAGCGACTGCGATCGTCAGAATAATGCCGGCCGGAACATTTAAGATCCATATATACACAGCCATGGGAATAACAGAAAATCCGACTATAAATATCTGTGGTATGTAGTTTATGAGAAATGGCTCCAGATATTCCACACCATCTGTAAGGAGCGACTGGAGCTTGCCGGAACGTTTATCCGACTGATATCCGGGGCCCAGAAGAAGCAGCTTGTCTATCAATATCTCCCGAATGACAGTTTTTACTTTTCCTGCTATATATTTGTTATATCCTTCAGAGTATCTTACTAAAAACGCTCTCATAATGATCAGACCGGCAGCGATAACATAATACATAACGGCCATCCCTGCGGAATCACCCGAAAAAACATGGGTAGTTCCTCTGGCAAGCATTATAGCCTGAGCCACATATGTACCGGTAATAAGTAAACCTATGATTACTTTTATCACCAACTCTTTTTTTATGTATTTTACGAAACCCGCCACCTTCATATAGTTGCTCATAAAAAATGTCTCCTCTTAAGTTAAGCTTATACGCATTTTGATTGAAGAAAAGTTTAATTTTAAACTATTATATTTAATATAATCCCAAAAAAATAACCCCTGCCCGGGGATATTTTTTCCTTAAAGAACGTTACATGCCACGAAATGTCCGGTGGCAAGTTCTTTCATTTCCGGCTTACTCTCTTTGCATTCCTCTATCCTGTCCGGACACCTGCCATAATAAGGACAGCCTTTAAAAGTGTTGTTTTGCACATATACGTCCATCCCTATCGATTCTGCACTCTCTGTTACATCTGTTCTCTTTTCAAATACAGGTATGGAAGACAAAAGCTTTTTAGTATAGGGATGTACCATCTTTTCAAAATATGAAAGATCATCTATTTTTTCCATTATCTGTCCGCCGTACATAACTACTAAAGCATCTGCCAGATAATATACAGCTTCAATATCATGAGATATCAGAACATATGACAGATTCATTTCTGTTTTAATGTCACTTAATAAGTTTAATATCTGCGCCTGTACAGACACATCCAGACTGGACAGGGGTTCATCAAGAACAAAAACCTTCGGATCTGAAGCAAGGGCTCTGGCTATACAAACTCTCTGAAGCTGCCCTCCTGAAAACTCCATGGCAAATTTTTCTTTATCTTCTTTGACCAGCCCTACCTGTTCCAGAAGTTCCTCTACCTTTTCATCCCTTTGTGAGGGATTTAGATCCGTAAAATTTTTCAAAGGTTCCTCTATTATTTTTTTTGCTGTAAATTTGGGATTTACTGCATCATAACTATCCTGAAATACCAACTGTATTTCTCTGGAAAATCTTAGTTTAGAAGGATTCTTCCTGGAATGATTCTTATGAATGATCTCTCCGTTAAAAGCAATACTTCCTTCACTGGGATTTTCCAGTCCTACTATCAATCTTCCGAGAGTACTTTTACCACATCCCGATTCTCCCACAAGACCTACACATCTGCCTTCCTCTACATTAAATGAAACTCCGTTTACTGCCATAAGGCTGTATGTTTTACCGTATTTCCTTACTTTATATTCTTTCTTAACATCCTGTATTTCTATTAATGACATAATGTCCCCACCTTGTCCTTATTTATCGTATTTTTGTACAGACATCTGACTTCATCCCCGGCCAACTCTGTTTCTTCATCAGGCTCATAATTCTCACACCCGCTACCGGATATAGAACAACGCGTATAGAAGGGACAGCCTTTCCCACGTTCTTCCAGACGTGGTGGCTGACCCGGCATAATACTAAGTCTTTCTTTCGAAAATGCCGGTCTTGAAGCAAAAAGTCCCTCTGTGTAAGGATGACTCGGTGATCTTAATATCTCTTCAGCACCGCCCTTTTCCATAAATACTCCGGCATACATAACCGCGATATTATCTGCAAGATGAGAAATGACACCAAGATCATGAGAAACAATTAAAATAGATGTATTATATTTATTCTGCATCTCATGAAGTATATTTATTATTTCGTGCTGTACTGTCAGATCAAGTGCTGTTGTAGGCTCATCCGCCACTAAAAGCTCCGGCTCTGAAACAAGGGCTAATGCGATCATAATACGCTGAAGCATTCCTCCTGACAGCTGAAAGGCATAGGATCTGTAAACAGCCTCAGGATCACGGATACGCATTTTTTCCATTAATTCTAATGCGCGTTTTTTTATTTCCTGATTGCTCTTTTTTTCTTCTCCTGATTTGTTTATTGTTTCTACAAAATGAGCACCTATGGAAATAACAGGGTTAAATGCACTCATCGGGTTTTGCATGATCAGCGCGATCCGGCTTCCCCTGATCCTTTGCATAATTTTGTCATTTTTATAATCAAGAGGTTCGCCGTTCATATAGACCTCTCCTGTTACATCCCAAAGCTTTTTGTCCAGCAGACCCATAATAGCGTAACTGGTTATGGATTTACCGCTTC
This sequence comes from uncultured Clostridia bacterium, assembly GCA_946626755.1. GTDB lineage: Bacteria > Bacillota > Clostridia > Lachnospirales > Lachnospiraceae > UBA4285. The sequence continues at coordinate 138 of CAMOUW010000007.1, read as the reverse complement.
CGCTTTCGCCAATGATCCCCAGAGTTTTACCTTTTTCTATGCAAAAAGACACATTGCTTACCGCCTGGATCCTCTCTTTCTTTTTCTTTAGGTAAATATTTAAATTTTTCACCTCTAGTAAACTGTCCAACTCTATCC
>CAMOUW010000006.1 GCA_946626755.1 uncultured Clostridia bacterium | reverse complement strand
CAGAACAAGGAAAAGGCTATGCAGATGCTGAAAGCAAGACTCTTTATGCTGAAGCAGCAGGAGACGGCAGAGAAGACCTCTGACATACGAGGTGATGTAAAGGATATTAATTTCGGCAATCAGATCCGCAGTTATGTGCTTCAGCCTTATACTATGGTGAAGGATCACAGAACCGAAAAAGAAGTGGGAAATGCCGGCAGTGTTTTGGATGGCAATATAGACTCGCTTATAAGCGCATATCTTATTTACATAAGCACGGGTAAGAAAGCGGGAGAAGAGGCTTAAATTTTTTTGAAAAATATATAACATCAGGTGGATAATGCTTCAATTAAATCATGTTTCATTAAGGAACGATAATAAAGAAATACTGTCTGACTGTACCTTTCAGTTTTTGGAAGACAATATATATGTAATCGTCGGTGACCCCGACGATTTTATTGCGTTTTTCAATGCGGTAAAAGGGGAAAAAAAGACGGTGTCCGGGGAGATCATAACATGGGACGGTGTAGATAAATACAATGCTTCCGACGATACCCTTATACCGGATATGATAACAGGAGAGGAGTATATAGATTTTCTTTTGAAAATCACCGGAAGTGATCTGAGTCCGGGAGAGTTAATGGAAAAATGTGACATACGAAACGAAGAGATGACATATCTGCTGGAAAAGGCTTCGCCGGAGATAAGAGCAAAACTCAGGTTTGCTTCTATGGTGGCGACAGACGTATATATCAATATGTTTGGTGAACCGTTTCCTGAAAAAGAACTGTTTTGCAATTACATGAACAGGATGAATGAAGACAAAATCTTTCTTTTGGGTGTGTCAGACGAAAAAGAAGCCGGAGAGCTGGCAGAATGTTGCGGTGCACAGATATTGAAACTGGAAAACGGCGGATTTAATAAATGATTTTTGAAATGTACCGTTTTTTGATAATTTATAACGAAAGGTGATTCGATGAAGGATAAAGCTAAAGGGTTTGCCAGAAAATTCTCGGCATTTATATACCCTGTAACTTTACAAAAGAATAAGCTGGCGGGAGCCGGTGTGATAAATCCGGCGGTAAATGACGGAAAAAGAAGGGCTTTGTCCATAACAGGCATTCTTCTGACAGGGATGCTACGACGCTGGTTTTTTGCCCTTGTATATGTACTGCTTCCGGCTGTTTTTATGTCTATGTTCAGGCCGGGTCTGAAAGACAGTTACGAGGTGACGGTTGTTTATCTGTGGTTCTGGATGATAGCCATACGGGAGGGGCTGGTATACACAAAGGTTCTTGAGGTGGATGAAAATGACCGTATACTTCTGAGGAGCTTTAATATAAAATACGGCGACAACTTTATCGGTAAGTTCCTGTACAGGATCTCTACGGAGTTTGTATGGCATCTGATAATATTGCTGATATTCAGAGTGTCGGTTTATCATACCATATGCCTGTGTCTTCTGACTGTGTTTTTCAGGATCATAGGAGAGAAAAGGGAACTGAAAAGATATCAAAAATATGATAGAATAGACTTTGCGGACCGGGCGTCAAAGAAAAGGCTTATACAGATTGTATGTATAGCTGCAGCATATATTTTCCCTCTTGCGGTGGGTATTATGGCTGATGGCTGGTTCTGGCTCATTCATCCGCTGCCGCTGGCATTTGTTGCGGCAAAAGCCTTACTGGATCTGCGGTATGTTTTAAAATATAAAAATTACGAATTTATTGCTTCTGAGGTACTGGACAGAGGTATTATATGAAAAAAAGCAAAGAAAATGCCGCGCCCTTTTCGCTAAAGCTGGCCCTGATCATAATCGCTGCCGTTACAATAACTGCAGTGGCTGTACTGGGTTTCATAAAAGGGCGCCAGGGGGATATGAGATTCATATCCCGATACACCTACATAAAAAAATTGTCTTCGGCATCCGTGGGTTCCATGACTCAAAAGGAAGAAGCGGATCAGTGGTTTAAAGAATTTATCGGACAGTTTACAGGTACCCTGGTGCCTGCACAGCACAGACTCCGTGACGTTAAGGTTGAGACCCTGGACGAGAGCGGGGATGATGGTGTCAGGCTTGTTTTTTCAGGTGTGCCTTCCCAGGTGGGTTCTGATTTTTTTGCAGAGTGGAATCCCAGATATATAAACGGACGCATGCAGTGCGACTGGACCATGAAACTGGGAGTGGAAAAGATAGATGACCGCTATGACGGCATTTACATTATCTCCATGGATGATAATGTTCGCGATGATGCGGGAGATGGCGGATCCGGACAGGGTGCCGGAGGTGATACGGAAAATGATTTTATCCGCTACCGTATTACGGGGACATCACTTGAAGTAAGCTTTGATGACGGCGGCAGTTATGTAACAGTTCCGGTGGATCTGAAAAATCTTCCTGTAAAAAACGGTGACGAGCTTGAGCCGGGAAGTTATTGTCTTATGCGGGAAAATACGGCATTTATAACAGGAGGAGCAACCATAAACGGAGCGAAGGTGCCTGCAGGTATCGTATATTCCAATGACGGCGGAGAGAGCTGGATAACCGGGGAGATAGATCAGATTTTTGATATTTCCTACTATTATCTTAAGATGTTTGATGCCAATGACGGTGTTGCAGTTCTTGGTTACGCACAGACGGAAAACCAGGAGTTTTCTAAAGTGTATGTCACGCACGACGGAGGAGATACATGGGAGCCTGCTTCAAACGGCCCCCAGAACCTGCCCTTAAAGGGAGTGAATTATATTTCTCCCACTACCGCATTTTTCTGTTATGAATACAGCAATACGGTTCCCAACAACCTCTTTGTTACAAGAGACGGGGGTAAGACATTTAACGCAGTGACTTTTGCTGCGCAGCAGCTGGATAGTGACGCGGGTGATAAAAAATGGGAGGATATATACAAGGAAGCGGAGGTGCCGGTGATGGATGCCGACGGGCTTCTGACGGTATATCTTACCCAGGGTGAGGGTGGTACATACCATGACGGTCTGACGGCAGCCAAATATACTTCTTCAGATGAGGGGCTTAATTGGAAATTTGTTGAGCAGACCCAGAGCAGATAATAATGATGGTGTTAAAAGGGAGTTTATTATGGTTAAGTCTACTAAAGATAATACCCAGGACTACAGGCGCCTTTATGACGCCTTGTTGTCACTGAAGACCAGAAAAGAGTGCAAGGCGTTTTTGGAAGACATCTGCACTATCAAGGAGATAGACTCCCTTGCACAGCGGCTTGATGTGGCTGTTATGCTGGAGGATGAAAAGACGTATCTGGAGATTGCCGCCGATACAGGTGCTTCTACGGCTACCATAAGCAGGGTGAACAGAGCGCTTCATTACGGCAGTGACGGATACAATACGGTATTGAAGAGAATATCGGGAAAAAAGAAAAAAAGCAAAGGAACAAAGAAATGAATCTTTCGGATTTAAATGAAATGCAGCAGAAAGCGGTACGTCATACTGATGGACCGCTTCTTATTATTGCGGGAGCAGGATCGGGGAAAACAAGAGTCCTAACATACAGGATCGCTTATCTGATAGAAGAAAAGGGAGTGGATCCCTACAATATCCTAGCCATAACATTTACCAATAAGGCGGCAAATGAGATGAAGGAGCGTGCCGCATCCATAACCGAAACGGGAGACAGGGTCTGGGTGAGCACCTTTCACTCTATGTGCGTGAGGATGCTCAGGAGATTTGCGGAAAACATCGGTTATACCCGTGATTTTACAATTTATGATCCTGATGACTGCAAGTCTGTTATGAAAGAGCTTTTTAAAAAGCATAATGTGGATACACGCTATTATAAAGAAAAAGGTGTGCTCGGATCTATTTCCAAGGCGAAGGATGCTATGAAATCTCCCAGGGATATTATGATCGAGGCAGAGGGGGATTTCAGAAAAAAGATAGTTGCGCAGCTTTATGAGGATTATCAGAAAGAACTCCGAAGAAACAATGCCATGGATTTTGATGACCTTATATACAATACAGTAGAGCTTTTTAAAAGTGACGATGATGCTCTCGAAGTGTACGCTGACAGATTCAGGTATATTATGGTGGATGAGTATCAGGATACCAATACATCCCAGTTTTTGCTGGTTTCTCTGCTGGCAAGAAAGTGGAACAACCTTTGTGTGGTGGGAGATGACGATCAGTCTATCTACAAATTCAGAGGGGCGGATATCGAAAATATATTGAATTTCGAATCGGTTTTCTCCGGAGCAGAGGTTATAAAGCTTGAGCAAAATTACAGATCAACCAAGACCATACTGGAAGCGGCCAATGCCGTGATAAAAAATAATTCCCAAAGAAAGAATAAGACTCTTTGGACCGGTAATGATCCGGGAGAGCCTATTTCTTTTATGATGTTTGATAACGGATTTCAGGAAGCGGAAGGTGTGGCATCGGCAATACGAAGTCTCGAGCATGACGGCTATGCCTACAATGACATGGCTATTTTGTATCGTACCAATGCCCAGTCCAGACTTTTAGAAGAGAAGCTTGTGGTCAGCAATATTCCCTACCGTATTTACGGCGGTATAAATTTCTACCAGAGGAGGGAGATAAAGGATATTCTGGCGTATCTGAAGGTTGTTGTAAATGATTCCGACGGTCAGTCTGTGAAGAGGATTATAAATGTACCTAAAAGAGGTATAGGTCAGACTACGGTTGACAGAGTTCAACTATATGCGGATGAGAACCGTATTACCTTCTGGGAGGCACTACTGGAGTCGGAGGGTATTGAAAAGATAGGCACGGCTCACAGGAAGATCAAGACATTTACAGACCTTATATTTGAGCTCAGAGAAATGTCGGGTACGGCATCACTTGAGGAGCTGACTGATGCTCTCTTGGAAAAAACAGGGTATATGGATTATCTGGCTGAGGGCTCGTCGAGAGAGGAAATTCAGGACAGGCAGGAAAATATCGATGAGTTGATCAATAAAATGGTGGACTTTGAGGAAAATGAACCGTCCGGAGAGGGAGAAATTTCATCCGGCAGCAGGCTTGGTGCTTTTTTGGAGGAAGTTTCGCTGGTGGCGGATGCCGGAAGAGAAGGCCTTACGGATACGGTTTCTCTAATGACGTTACATTCTGCCAAGGGACTGGAATTTCCCGTTGTATTTATGACCGGAATGGAGGACGGATTGTTTCCGGGATATATGTCTGTAAGCAATATGGCAAGTGATCCGTCCGACATGGAAGAGGAACGCCGTCTGTGTTATGTGGGTATAACAAGAGCTATGACAAAGCTTTATATGTGCTACGCAAGAGAACGAATGGTGAGAGGAGAGCGTCATACAAACGCTATTTCCAGGTTTGTTAAAGAGATACCCGATATGTATCTGGATAAGCAGAACCGTTCGCTTTACGGAGATGATTTCGGTATTTCTTCCGGTGACGATTATGAAACAGGAGATTGTAATAAAGATCCTTCAAATACGGAAGAGTCAAAACCAAGTGGTTACAGACCGCGAAACAGATCTAAATTTGATTACAGAAAACTCAGCGAAATGACAAAGGCGGCTTATGCATCTGTAGGAAAAAGAAGCTCATCTCAGGGAACTTCAGATCAGTCAAAGCCATCCTTTGGCAGATTGTTTTCTGCGGGTAAAGCAAAGGGAAGTACTACAGATGTGCCTGTATCGGAAGTGTCTGAAAGTAAAAAACCTTCTTTTGGAAAAACCGTTACCCTGGATGAGCTTCGCAATATGAGTGCTGAGGATTTTAAGAACGGACAGTCAGAAAGCGCACCTTATATTGTGGGAGAAAGAGTGGAAAATGAACGGTTCGGTCAGGGCACGGTTACAGCTGTAGAAGATATGGGACGTGACTGGCTGGTCACGGTAGATTTTGACGAGGTTGGAGTAAAAAAGATGTTTGCCGGGTTTATTATTTTAAAGAAATTATAAAAATGTATAGCCAATTTTATTCTTTTGTGATATAATCCAAATATATTTTTGAAAAACTTTTCAAAAGGAACATATAAGGAGGACTTTGATCATGGAGACCAGAAGGACCAGCAGATTTGTAAAGTTTTTAGCTATTGTGGGCGCTCTCACTATCGTTGGCGGAATCATCTTCGCGGTTTATAAGTTTATGAAGCCGGATTATCTTGATGAGTACGATGATGACGATTATGATGACGACGACTTTGATGAAGAGGATTTTGAGGTTGAAGCTGAGGAGTTCTCTGCAGATAAGTAATTAACTGGTTAAAAACCAAAAGCACCGGACATTGTCCGGTGCTTTTTTGCATCTGTGTGGGATGCGAAGAATACGAAGTATTCGGCTGAAGTTAAAGTATCAAGATGCCGGAAGAATTGGCAATAGGCAGTAAGCGTGGTTTGGGGAGATATTAGATGAGTCTGTCTTATTCCGGGTATGAATATACTATATTTTTTCCAGCTGCCGCTTAACGTCGAAAATATAGTAATTCATACGCAGAATTTTGAAGGTTACTGCTTTGGGCAGATAACCCTAAATATATTGTATATAGACTCTGTTAAAGCATGATTTAAATACAGCTCAGTTTCTTTTAAGATCCTTCTCTATACCAAAAAAATACTCGGACATTTCTGTACTTCCTGCGTTTTTGAAAGCTTCACCGGCGCTGTGAGCGAGTCTTACAAGATATTCGTCCGGATCTAAGGGGAAGCCGTATTGTTTGGCCAGATCTTTAAGCCGGTCACCGTCAGGGGTACTCCAGCCTTCAGGAAGGTGCTCATCTATATACAGACGTTCTTTACGGGCAATATCACTTTCGGGGTTGTAGTATCTGCCAAGATCGTCACATACAGCAGCAGCCTCCCATTCTTCCCTGTCGGCATAATAGTAGGTCAGACATCGGAAAGCACCGGCAAGCTTTTCGGGAATCCATGCTATCTTAAAAATATCATCCACATATTTTTTATACTCATCCATGCGTCCCAGGGCTCTGAGGCAATGGGCATATTCAAGAGCTGCAGATGCTTTATAGGGATTCCAGAGTAAAGCTTTATTTGAACTCTTCATGGATTTTTCATATTCACCCATTTCATACAATGATTCGGCATAGAGTCTGTAAAGACCTGAAACAGGTTCGGGAACTATACGTATTTTTTTGTCCATGCCGTAGGCCTCTCTGAAAAGAGCTTCCTCCATGGGCTGCCTGAAATCAAAATATTCTATTCCGTCGGATGCTTTGTAGCGTTCGGATTTTTCAAGTCTGTCGATCATTTCCTCAAGAATAATACGTGCTTCTTTCGGTTTTTTTCCCAGAAGAAGAGCCCTCGCTCTGTCATTGCATTCGGCGATGCCAAGTCTTTCGCCCCGGGCCATTTCACTGAATTCTTCTTTAAGATCGTCCGGAAGCCTGTTGTATATCATTTTTGCACAGGCATCTGCAATATCCTCTCCGTACTCCGTGTCTATATATTTTTCGGCACATTCCTTCAGGAAAGCAATATCTTTTTCCTCTTCTCCTGTAAGACCTTTTTTTATTTCTTTTATAATCTCATCTAATGCTGCATCAGGGGTCATAGTATCACCTCGCAAAATAAAGTATAGTAATTATAACACAGTCAGATGTGAATTTGGGGAGTTTATAATGATTTTGATGGCAGGATGTCTGAGATTTCCGGTACAAAAGAAACGTTATTAGTATATTATTAGTAATCAGGCAAAGAGTTTGTTATAATTAAAAGAAAAAGCCTTTGGTGTAGTGCCAAAATATCAAGGGAGGAACGGACTATGAAATATAAAAAAATACTCTTTGCAGCATTGCTGTGTTCAGTAACCGCCGGGGGGATGACGGCCTGTGCCGGGACGGCTCCAAAGGAACAGGTATCGGCCATTAAAGACTGGTCGCAGGATTCTCAGGCAATGAAATCTATTTCTGAGTTTGTAGAAAGATCAGTAGATGAAAAGTCAGGCGGATATATACCCGAAGAAGACAGAGTAGCAGTATTTGACATGGACGGTACGTTGTACGGTGAGAGATTTCCCACGTATTTTAATGACTGGCTGTTCATACAACGCGCCCTTTATGACGACAGCTATAAAGCCCCTGAGGAATTGAAGGAATTTGCCAGGGCCTGGGAAGATAAGGTGCTTAAGGGTACGAAAATAGAGGATTTTGATGCAAAGGAGAGAGAACTGGGACCTCAGCTTTATAAAGGGCTTACTCCGGATGAATATGCTGAGGTGGTGCGGAAGTTTAAAGCCATGCCTGTCAGAGGTTTTGAGGGCATGTCTTACGGAGAAGCCTATTTTCAGCCTATGGTTTCTCTCGTGAAGTATCTGTATGACAATAATTATGATATATACATAGTAAGCGCCACTTACAGAGACGCAGTGCGGGTTATGACAGAGGGCGTGCTGGATGACTATATACCTGCAAGTCATGTTATAGGTACTGATCTTCTTTATGTAGCATCCGGTGATGCAAATGAGGACAGCACATTTTACGAGTTAAAACCGGAAGATAAACTGGTGATCGACGGAAAGCTGTTCCTCAAGAACCAGAAGACTAATAAGGCTACCATGATCCAACAGGAGATCGGACGGGTTCCTGTGCTTGCCTTCGGCAATTCAACAGGGGACTTCTCCATGGCAACATATACCCTTCAAAATGATAAGTATGGCGGAAGAGCATATATGCTTCTTTGCAATGACACGGAGAGGGATTACGGAGATCCGGAGGTCGCAGCCAGTTTCAAGGAAAAATGTGATGCAGAGGGATTTTACACAGTATCCATGAAAGATGAATTTACAACGCTGTACCCGGAAGGCGCACATATTATAAAATAATGTATGTTTTTTAATTTTTATAGTAGCTATTATTAGATCCGGCAAAGGCGTTTTGTAACAAAAAAAGATAATACAGAACACGATTACAATCGTGCTTTAGCATAAGTAAGCTTTCTCATTGTATCTATGATTGGGATTAACGAATTTACTTCATTAAGAAAATCCATGCAACTGCTCGATCGCAAACCGGTTTTTCCTGAAATGTATAAGCCCTTCCTTCTGCATCCTGCCAAGCTCTTTGGAAAGGGCGGTTCTTTCCACGTTCAGGTAATCTGCCAGCTGCTGTCTGTCGAAAGGAATAAGAAGTTCCGTTTTTTTCGGTGTTTGGGGCGCAGTATCCTTTGCGGCAGAAGCTGATCTGATATACAGACTGTTTAAATATGACATGACCCGTCCGCGAATGGTTTTGGCAGCAGTGTGGAAGCTGCGTCCGGAGAGGGTCATATTTTTGTGCGCTGATATTGTCAGAAGATTAGTCATAAGCTTTACCATACCGGGGATACCGGAGGAGGCAAGCTCCTGCAGATTTCCGATACAAAGAAAACAGATGCGGCAGGCCTCATTTGCCACCACACCCATTCCTGTCCCGGAGCAAAAAGTGAGGCGTTACAATCAGGAAACATGGATGAAAATGCAGCACCTTCTGCAAATATATCCCGTCTTGCCCAGTGGCCTTGCCAGATAAAGCTGGTTCCTCCGCAGGCTCCTTTTTTTGACGGGGAAAAGCTTTTGATAGCGGCAGACTGTACGGCATATGCCTGTGCGGGTATGCATGAGCGCTTTATGAAGGGAAGGGTAACTATAGCAGGATGTCCCAAGCTCGATGGTGTGGATTATACGGAAAAGCTTCTGCAGATCATAGCCGGAAATGACATAAAAGAGGTGACCATTTATTGAAATAAATTCTTTCAGGGGTGGGGTATAAAGTTACCTAATAATATGCAAAATACAGGGGTAAAATTATTTTATTATTTAGAAAATAATATAAAATTCTTATGTTTAAAAATTCAAATAATAATAGCAAAGGAATATAATTTGACATAGCGGTGATAGGAAAAAGTAATATCAGATTATTCTTTTATCTACACCTAAAGAAGTGCGCACTATAATTTGATTTTACCTTTTCTGATCATAGTAAAAATCAAAAGGAGGATTTTGTTTATGAAAGGTAAAAAGAAACTGTTAAGCACATTTATCGTATCTCTTATAGCTGCATTACTTATCTTTATTCCGGCTGTGGCTACTCCACAGAATGCGGAAGCGGCGACAACAAGCAATGTAGGAACAACCATTAACTGTGTGAAATTTAAACAAACAAGTCTAACCTTAAAAGTAGGCGAAAGCAAGGGTTTAGCTGTAAGTTATAGTTATAGTGGTCCGGCTCCCGCAGTAACAAAAACTCTCACTTGGACATCCAGTAATTCAAAGGTTGCTACGGTAAAAAACGGCTGTGTAACAGCCAAGAGCATAGGAACAGCAACCATAACAGTAAATTTAAACGGAAAAACAGCCACTTGTAAAGTAACAGTTAAGAAAGCAGATAATAAATATATTTCAGTAACAGAGGCATATAATTCAGTTAATAGTATACGTAAAGAGAAAAATTTGAAAGCGTTGAAGAGAGATGCTAATTTGGAGAAATTAGCAATGATTCGGGCAAAAGAAATCGTCACAAAGTTTTCTCATACACGCCCGAATGGACAAAGCGGATTAAAAATAATACAGGGAAATCTCCATAAAGGTGAGAATATTGCCAAGGGTCAAAGAACTTGTGCTGAAGTAGTTAAGGCTTGGTATAATAGTGCAGGTCATCGTGAAAATATGTTAAAAAAACAGTTTACTAAAACAGGAATTGCCGGATATTCATACAATGGTGTTATTTATTGGGTTCAGCTTTTTTCTTCATAACTATTAAGTGAATACAAGATAGTTCTATAATTCATTACCTATCAGAAAAGCAATCAGCTATGAAAAATGGTTGTTTGCTTTTTTTATTCTCCTCAAATTCGGAAATCGCTAATATATTATCACTATTTGCCTTATTTGCACAAAAAGTCTAATATATGAGTAAAATGTGGTGGTCTGTATGTTTCTCGAAATGCCATACCAAAGGTCTGTGCTGAGGCTTTTTGATATTGTGCTATCGGAAAAACAGGCAAGTTTTTTGGCGTAGTTAATTAGAGATCGGTGTACCGGTCTAGATACGGAGGTGTATTATGGTAAGACACGTTATTTTATGGAATATGAAGGAAACTCTTTCAGATGAAGAGTGCCGCAAAGTTAAGAATGATATAAAGGAAGCGCTTGAGGCTTTAAAAGGTGTGATACCCGGGCTTTTAGAGATAAATGTAGCCACAGATCCTCTTGATACTTCAAATGCCGATCTGCTGCTGGATTCTTTGTTTGAAGATAAAGATGCGCTGGCGGTATATGCAGACCATCCTGCACATGTAAAGGTAAAGGACGAGCTTGTGGTGCCGAATGTAAGATCAAGAGTATGCATGGATTATGAGGTGTAGATTATGTTTAAAATAGGTTGTCATTTATCGGCATCAAAGGGATTTTTACACATGGGAGAGGAGATCGTTTCCCTGGGTGGCAATACATTCCAGTATTTCAGCCGCAATCCCAGGGGAGGCTCAGTAAAAGCCCTGGACATGGAAGACATAGAGGCATTTCGCGCATTTGCAGAGGAAAATGATATACCCTGTGTACTCTGCCATGCTCCGTATACGCTGAATCCCTGCTCAAAAGACGAAAAAACCAGGGATTTTGCCTTCAGGGCAATGACAGAAGATCTGGAAAGAATGGACTTGCTGCCCGGAAATATGTACAATTTTCATCCCGGAAGCCATGTGGGACAGGGCACAGAGACAGGGATCGGGCTTATAGTGGAATTGTTAAACCGCGTGCTGCGCGAGAATCTGAAAACGACAGTGTTACTGGAGACCATGGCAGGAAAAGGATCCGAGGTCGGGTCAAGATTTGAAGAGATAGCTCAGATCATAGAAAAGACAGATATGGGAGATAAGCTTGGAGTCTGTCTTGATACCTGCCACGTATTTGATGCCGGATATGATATAGTGGGCGACCTGGACGGCGTCGTATCTGAGTTTGACCGTATAATAGGTCTGGACAGATTAAAGGCCATACATCTTAATGATTCGAAAAATCCTTTTGAGAGCCATAAGGACCGGCATGAAAAAATCGGTGAAGGATCTATCGGTCTTGAGGCTGTGGAAAGGATAATAAATCATCCGGCGCTAAAAGAACTGCCGTTTTACCTTGAAACGCCGAATGAACTGCCGGGATATAAAAAAGAGATAGAGCTGCTCAAAGGCTTGAGTAAATAAGTATCCTGCCATTTATCAAAAAGACACACTCCCGTCCCCTGTCTTTTTTTACGCACCCATGTTTTTATTCATACGCCTTACCTTGTTTCGTACGGTAAGATAGATAATGATCTATTCGGTAGAAAAACAGAGATAAACGGTCGTGAAAGATCATTATATTTATGCTTGATTTAAGGTTCCCGGGATATGATCATCATGTAAACAAAAGGAGAAACAACTAAGGAGAAACAACTAAGGAGGCGATATCATGAAAAAAAAGATCATAACCATGGGGATTGCAGCTCTTTCATGTGGAGTGCTGCTGACTGTTGCAGGATGCTCCGGAGCGGGAGCTGTAACGGAAGGGAACAACACGACGGAGTCGGCCACAGCTGAGACACAGACAACAACAGTAACGCAGACCACCGCTAATACAGGGAAAGCCTTGCCATCCCCTGAGACAACAGAAACAATCACAAATACCGAAGACGGCGGTCATGCAATAAATGCAGACGGCACAAAAGAGTCTTATGCAAATGTGCGTGTGGAAAAAACAGGCGAGGCAGACGGCGATGAGGCAGACTTTTACGATGAAAATGCAGCACTGATCGCGCAAAACGGAGGAACCCTTGATCTTAAAGAAATGGAGATCGAAACGGACGGAACCCATGCCAATGCAGTGTTTTCCTATGGAGAGGGTACGACGGTAAATATTTCAGACTCGGTGATAAACACAAGCGGCAACTGCTCAGGAGGTCTTATGACCACAGGCGGCGGCACCATGAATGCCGATAACCTTCTCATTCACACAACAGGAAACTCATCAGCGGCCATACGCTCTGACAGAGGCGGCGGTACGGTAAATGTGACCGGCGGAAGCTATACCACTGACGGTGTCGGCTCACCTGTAATCTATTCTACTGCTGATATCACGGTATCGGATGCGAAGATGGAGTCCACTGCATCCCAGGGGATCGTTATAGAAGGTAAAAACTCAGTTACACTTAAAAATACAGACTTAACAGCAGATAATAATAAAAAGAACGGCGACAAGTCGTCATTTTACCAGGCAATAATGATATACCAGTCCATGTCCGGCGATGCTGCAGAGGGACTCTCTTCATTTACAATGGAAGACGGAAGCATCACCAATAAAAACGGGGATATTTTCTTTGTAAATAATACAAGCACGGAAATAAAGCTTAAAAATGCGGATATCAAAAATGAAGGCGACGGTATTTTCCTGCGTGCGGCCGCAGCAGGATGGGGCAACGAAGGCTCAAACGGAGGCAATGTCAGCCTGACGGCAGAAAGCCAGACCATAGAAGGGGATATGCTGGCAGATGACATTTCAACGATCAACCTCTATCTTACATCAGCTTCTCAGTGGACAGGTGCCATGAATGCAGAAGGTGAGGGCGGAGATGTATATGTGGAGCTCACCGGAGGAAGCAAATGGACACTTACCGGAGATTCCTACATAACAAGTCTTACCTGTGACGCAGATTCCATCGACTTAAACGGTCATAAGCTCTACGTAGACGGCAAAGAATATACTGAAGGCACAGCCTCAAGCGGTGAGGCGATAGTAGTGGAAAGCACGGGAACGGGAGGTTCTCCGGGAGGCGCGCCCGGTGGTACACCTCCGGAGGGGTCCAAACCGCCTGAAAAGCCGGAATAATGTAAGTTCGCCGAACGACAGACCTTGTAATATACGGAAGACGGTCGGAACGTGATAAAGAAAAGAGAATATATTTGAAAAAGGAATAATAACGGTAAAAATACGGGAAATTATATTGATAAATGGAATGGTTTATAGTAATATGTTCATTAGATAAAAACGCATACGGAGGTGCGGATTTCATGACCATAGACGAGATGATAGGGCGTAAAAACGAGTTGGGTTATTCCTGTGAAAAACTGTCTGAGCTTTCGGGAGTTCCCCTTGGGACGGTTCAAAAGATCTTTTCCAAGGTGACAAAAAGACCGAGACATTCCACCATATCGGCTCTGGAAAACATTTTAAGAAAAAGAAGTGTAAGATATGATGAAGCGGATCCGGACACGCATTCCATGATGGTACGTGAGACTGACGTAAGATACGGACCGGGAGACAGGGAAAAAGACGGAAGGTGCCGGAGCGAAGGGGGCATGGCACCTTTACAAGACCCGGCGGAGGGCGTCTGGTCGCGTCAGGGGACATATAGCGTGGATGATTATCTTTCTCTGCCTGAAGATGTAAGAGTAGAGCTTATAGACGGAGTTTTTTACGATATGGGCGCACCGTCATCCCTTCATCAGATCATTTCCATGCAACTGTCTGTGGAACTGAACCTGATCATCAGAAAAAACAAAGGGACCTGCAGTGTATTTGCCGCCCCCTTTGACGTGCAGCTGGACAAGGATGACAAAACCATGGTGCAGCCCGACATAATGGTCATCTGCAAAAAGTCGGGTTTTACAAAGGAGCGGGCCATAGGAGCGCCTGATCTTGTTATAGAGATACTATCGCCGTCTACAAAAAACAAAGATATGAGGATCAAACTCAAAAAATACGAAAGCGCGGGAGTCAGGGAGTACTGGATAGTAAACCCCGAAGCCCGTGTGGTGATCGTATATAACTTTGAGGCGGAAAACCTGACGGGTATGTATACATTTAAAGATAAGATACCGGTTGGGATATGGGACGGAAAATATGCGATAGATTTTTCGGTGATAGAGTCGGAGATGGAGAGGTTTTTTTGATCTGTCCTTATTGCTTAATATCAAAATCCCGGTCGGAGCGCAGTACACAGCAGGATCTGCAAAGTCTATAAAGCGGGTATTCTTAAATATGTTAAAAAAGCATGCATCATGTTTTGGATAATACTATGGGGATCTCGGATCAACTTATCAGGCACATTAAGATTAAAATACTTGACAAGAAAGTCGTATTGTTATAGTATGTTTTGGCATGACCGCACGGGACAGGACAAAAAAGCAGAGCCATAACGGTTCTCTCCGGGTTCCGGCGAAACCATCAGGAGGTTTATTATGTACGCTATTATTGCAACAGGCGGAAAGCAGTACACAGTCGCAGAAGGCGACGAGATCTTTGTTGAAAAGCTTGGACTTAACGAAGGCGATTCCGTTACATTTGACCAGGTACTCCTTGTAAATGACGGCAAGGTAAAGGTTGGTACACCTACAGTAGCAGGTGCTACAGTAACAGGTACGGTTCTTAAAGAAGGACGTGCAAAGAAAGTTGTTGTTTACAAGTACAAGGCTAAGAAGGGTTACCATAAGAAGAATGGTCACAGACAGCCGTACACAAAGGTAAAGATCGACAAGATCACAGGCTGATAAATACGTATAAGGAGGAATGAGCTATGTTATTTTTCAATCTTCAGTTGTTCGCTCACAAAAAGGGAGTAGGTTCAACCAAGAACGGCCGTGATTCCGAATCAAAGAGACTTGGCGCTAAGAGAGCAGACGGCCAGTTTGTTTTAGCGGGAAATATTCTCTACAGACAGAGAGGGACAAAGATTCTTCCCGGAGTAAATGTGGGTCGTGGAAGAGATGATACTCTTTTTGCACTTGTAGACGGCACAGTACGTTTTGAGAGAAAAGGAAGAGACAAGAAGCAGGTTTCGGTATATCCGAAAGCAGCTGCCCAGTAAATATCACAGATCACTATTTACAACGGTTCAGGTGAAAGTAACACAGCCTGGACCGTTTTTCGGTTACAGAAAACCATAAAATTTCACCCAATGTGCTTATCTGCGTATTTTTGTGAATGAATATATTATATTTTCTCCACGTTGCCGCTTAACGTCGAAAATATAATATATTCATTCACAGAAATATGAGATTTTAGTATTAGTGGCGTGCACATCATCTCATTTATTTATAAAAATTTTAATTTTATCTACTTTGAAAATGACAATTCTTTGTATATAATGTTAAGAGTGTGTTACAAACGGAGGACGATATGTTATCAGCGGACATAGGTATAGATCTTGGTACGGCCAGCATTCTCGTATATATAAAGGGTAAAGGCGTGGTTTTGAAAGAGCCGTCGGTAGTGGCTTTTGATAAAGAAACAGAAAAAATAAAGGCTATCGGTGAAGATGCCAGGCTTATGCTTGGAAGAACACCGGCTAATATTGTAGCTATCAGACCCTTAAGACAGGGAGTTATTTCTGATTACAAAGTGACGGAAAAGATGCTCAAGTACTTTATAGATAAGGCAGTGGGCAGGCACATGTTCAGAAAGCCCAGGATAAGTGTATGTGTGCCCTCCGGTGTTACCCAGGTGGAAAAGAGAGCTGTAGAGGATGCGGCTATACAGGCTGGAGCAAGAGAAGTGGCTATTATAGAAGAGCCGATAGCGGCTGCACTTGGAGCGGGTATAGACATTTCTAAGCCATGTGGCAATATGATAGTGGACATTGGAGGCGGAACTACTGATATAGCGGTTATTTCCCTGGGAGCTACCGTTGTCAGCGCATCCATAAAGATTGCCGGAGACGACTTTGACGAATCTATTGTCAGATATATGAGAAAGAAACACAATCTTCTCATTGGAGAGAGGACGGCTGAAGAGATTAAGATAAAGGTTGGATGTGCGTATCCTCTTCCTGAAGCGTCTTCCATGACGGTAAAGGGAAGGAATCTGGTGACCGGTCTTCCGAAATCAGTTATTTTAAATTCTGATGAGATAGAGGAAGCGTTGAGAGAAGATACCGGACAGATAGTAGAAGCTATACACAGTGTGTTGGAGAGGACTCCGCCTGAGCTTTCGGCGGATATTGCAGAAAGAGGCATTGTTCTTACGGGAGGGGGAAGCCTTCTTACCGGACTTGAGGAACTGATAGAAGCAAAGACCGGCATACATACCGTTACAGCAGAGGATCCCATGACGGCTGTAGCTGTAGGTACCGGGCGCTTTATTGAGTTCATGGCCGGGAAAAGGGTTATGACAGATGAAAGATGACACCTTCATAAAACTGGAAGGATACATAGAAGATATAACCTTCAGGAACGAAGAAAACGGATACACTGTTTTTAGCGTATCCTCAAAAGGAAAAGAGACAGTATGCGTAGGGACTGTACAGGGTGTATACGCAGGACAGTTTGCCGAAGTTTCGGGTAGTTATGTGACCCATCCCGTATATGGCAGACAGCTTTCCGTGAGTTCCCTGAAGTTAAAGGAGCCTCATAGTCGTGAGGCTTTTTTGCGTTTTGTGACGGGGGGAGCTATTCCGGGAATAAAAAAAAGAAACGGGACGAAGATAGCTGACAGATTTGGAGACGATTCATACAGGGTTTTATTGGAAGAGCCTGAGCTTCTTGCAAAAGAAATAAAAGGGATCTCATTAAATAAAGCGTATGAGTTTCAAAGAATCCTTATAGAAAACAAACAGTTCAATGATGTGATAATCTTTTTGCAGGGATATGGTATAGGGACTGCTCTGGCAAAAAATATTTATAAGCATTTTGGTGAAGATATATACGGTATTATTAAGGAAAATCCGTATCGTCTTGCAGAAGAAGTTTCGGGCATAGGTTTTAAGACGGCAGATGACATAGTCAAGCGGTCCGGTCTGAACGTCAGTCTTGAATACAGGAGCCGTGCCGCTGTCATTTATACCCTTGAAAGGGCAGCTGCAGAGGGGAATACATATCTGCCGCTTGACACTCTTCAAAAAAACACAGAGTTTCTTCTGGGGTGTGTACTGCCGGATTTTGAAATGCTGATAGCAGATCTCTCTATAGAAGGCAAGATAGTAGCCAGGGCTTCGGAAGACGAAAAAGCCCGCATATATATACCTTCCTTTTTTTACATGGAAAAAAATGTGGCAGGAAAACTTGTGTCGTTGAATGCCGTGCCCGATGCTTTATTTTCCGGTGAGGAGATTTTAAGACAGCTTGAGCGCATAGAAGAAGAAACCGGGCTTGAGCCTGATGAGATTCAAAGAGAAGCGGTGCTAAATGCTGTATCTGCCGGAGTTGCAGTTATAACCGGAGGTCCGGGTACCGGTAAAACTACGGTTATTAACAGTATCATAAAGATTTTTCTGACAGGGGGTCTCAAAGTGAAGCTTGCCGCGCCCACCGGAAGAGCTGCCAAGAGAATGACTCAGGCCTGCAATCTGGAGGCGGCCACTATCCACAGGCTTTTAGGGTATTCTCCGGCGTTTGGCGACGAAAAGGATAAGATAGCAACAAAAGAAGAGGGAGCTTTTGAGTACAATGAGTACAATCATCTTCCGGCCGATGTGGTGATAGTAGATGAGATGTCCATGACAGACATATGGCTCATGAACTCTCTTTTGTCCGCACTTGCACCCGGAACCAGGCTTATTCTTACGGGGGATGCTGACCAACTGCCCAGCGTGGGAGCGGGAAATGTGTTCAGTGACATTATAGAATCCGAAGCCTTTAAGGTTATAAGGCTGGAAAAGATATTCAGACAAGCTGCGGAAAGTGATATTGTTTCCAATGCCCATTTGATAAATAAAGGGGAAAAGGTTGATCTGTCCAAAAAAAGTAAAGATTTCCTTTTTATAAAAAGAGATACAGATGAAAAAATCATATCTGCTATTTTTACTCTGGTAAAAGAGAAATTACCGGAATATGTGGATGCTCCCCGGGAGGAGATCCAAATACTTACGCCATCCAGAGGGGCCAGAGTGGGGGTGGAGCGCCTAAATGTTATTATGCAAAATCTTTTGAATCCTCCTTCGCCGGACAAGCGTGAGAAAGAATACAGGGGTACTTTGTATCGTGAGGGAGATAAAGTCATGCAGATAAAAAATGACTACAACCTGGAATGGCAAAGAGAAGATAGTGACGGAACGATGCGTTCCGGAACAGGAGTTTTTAACGGAGACACCGGAATAATAAAAAAAATAAGCTTTTTTACAGAGTCGGTTTTTGTGCTGTTTGATGACGGGCGTCAGGTTGAGTATGGATTTGATGAACTTCATGAACTGGAACAGGCATATGCAATAACTATACATAAAGCGCAGGGAAGTGAATATCCTGCCGTAGTTATCCCGATGTATCCGGCCCCCAGAATGCTTATGAACAGGAAGCTGTTGTATACCGCAGTGACCAGAGCAAAAAAATGCGTCTGTCTGGTAGGGCTTCCTGAAAGCTTTGAGCAGATGGCGGGAAATATATATGATATTAAGAGATATTCTTCCCTTTCCATGATGATAAGGGAGTTGTCAGGCGGGATATGATCGATCCCGGATCAGAAAAGAGTTATAAGGGGTATGGTTTGAAATGGAAGAAACAGAAAGAATATTCTTTTCCCGGCTAAAGAGGGCGGGAAAGCTTGTGGCTGATGCTGTTTATCCTCCGGCCTGTGCGGTATGCGGCAGCCCTTTGGGGGAATGGAGTGGTGACGGAGTACATGAAGCATGCAGAGAAAAACTGAAACCGGTAGAAGAACCGTTATGTGCAAAATGCGGAAAACATATAAATTCTGAAGAGATGCTTTGTGATGACTGTCAAAAATATGATCATATTTTTGATCAGGCTGTTTCTGTGTTTGCGTACAATGACGCTATAAAACAGGGGATATACAGATTCAAATATAAAAATAAAAGAGAGTATGCGGGTGTTTTTGCGGCTGCAGCAGTACAAGGTGCCGGAAGGCTTATAAAAATGTGGGATCCGGATGTGATCGTGCCGGTGCCTATGTACCATAAGAAAAAGAGAGTGAGAGGGTACAACCAGGCGGAGCTGTTGGCAAAAAAGACGGGAGAACTGCTAGGAGTACCTGTAGATGTAGATTTCTTGATAAGAACAAGAAAAACTGCTCCTATGAAAGAAGTAGAAAAAAAGGGGCGTCTTAGGAATGTAAAGGATGCATTTGAGGCGCAAACAGAAAAAGAGGGGGTTTATACAAAGGTGCTTTTGGTAGATGATATCATCACTACGGGTTATACTTTAGATGAATGTGCCAAAGCGTTAAAGAAAGCAGGCGTAAAAGAAGTGAATGCCCTTACCCTGTGTTCGGGAGAAGGGTTTTGACGGTGAGTCATATTTGTTATAAAATGATGACGTGTGCATTGCTATGTAGTTTTGCGGAGTCTTAATTGACGGTTGCGGAAACGGACATAAAGATGTCACTTTAAGTAAAAGAGTGAAGGGAAGCGGGAATGCGACAAAGGTTCAAGACGTCAGAATATAAGAATATCGGACATCTTACCAGAAGTATAAAGCTGCGTCTTATGTTTGCATTGGATGTTGTCATGGTTTTGATTCCGTTTCTTTTTATTGCGCTTTTTTTCTATGAAGGGCGAATGGACAGGGACTTCAGTTTGCGAGTGAACTGGCTGTTCATCCTTTTGTTTGCGGTGGTGTATGTTATATGCGCTATTGCCTATCAGGTTTTCCAAATTCAGATAGTGAGGATACAGGAGCTGGTATACAGTCAGATTTTGTCATTGGTGGTCACTGACTTTGTGATGTTTATTATCATTTGGCTGGTAAATATGCGCTTTCCAAATGTGATCCCTATGCTGATAGCTTTTGCCGTGCAGTGTGCTCTGGCGGTGTTGTGGGCATTTGTTGCACATAAATGGTATTTCCACAGTTTCAGACCTGCAAAAACTCTTATTATTTATGATCACATGGCAAGCCAGGTGAATGAACTTCTTAAAAAAGAAGGAATGGATATCAGATTCAAAGTTGTTGGCGTAGAGCATGTTTCTAAATTTCAAAACGGTGACATGAGCAGGCTGGAGGGGATAGATGCTGTTTTTTTAAGCGGAGTACACAGCCACGAAAGAAATCAGTTTTTGAAATACTGTACTTTTCGTGACATAAATGCTTACGTCATCCCCCGAGTGGGAGATGTTATACTTGCCGGTGCCCAGAGGATATATATGTTGAATCTTCCTATATTGAAGGTATCGAGATATAACCCCTCCCATGAATATCTTTTTATAAAGAGATTTTTCGATATTGTATTATCGGCGATAGCGATAGGTATAGCTTCGCCGGTTATGCTTGTGCTGGCTATCATCATAAAGAGAACCGACGGCGGCCCGGTTTTGTATCGTCAGGTCAGGCTCACCAGATATAGAAGGGAGTTTGAGATGCTTAAGTTCAGGAGCATGATTCCCGATGCGGAAAAAGACGGGATAGCCAGATTGTCTACAGGGGATAATGATAAAAGGGTTACGAAAGTGGGACGCTTTATGAGGCGTTATCGTCTTGATGAGTTGCCACAGCTGTTTAATATCATAAAGGGAGACATGTCTCTGGTGGGACCCAGACCTGAAAGACCGGAGATAGCTAAGGTTTATGAAAGCAGGCTGCCTGAATTTGCTCTGAGGCTTCAGGTGAGAGCAGGTCTGACAGGCATAGCCCAGGTATACGGAAGGTACAATACGGAGCCGTATGACAAGCTTCTTTTGGATCTTACATATATATCAAAACCGGGGCTTGCCCAGGATGTGAAAGTCATGCTTGCTACCATAAAGACGCTCTTTATCAAAGACAGCACCCGGGGAGTGGATGCAGGACAGGTAACAGCGGATATAAGCGATATAAATGAATACTTCAGAAAAAATGAAGATATTAAAGATGCGGAAGATTAATAAAACTATATTATGTATTTAAGAAGCTTATTGACAGCTTCTTATTTTTTTTGTATAATTCCTCTGCTAGACGACAGGTCTTTTTTTTGTGCCTTAATTTAGCGTATTGTATTTTTATATGGGAGGTGGATAACCGTGAGAACCAAAATTACGCTTGAATGTACAGAATGCAAGCAGCGCAACTATGACACTATGAAGGAAAAAAGGCTTCATCCTGACAGAATGGAGACCAAAAAGTACTGTAAGTTCTGCAGAAAGCATACCTTACATAAGGAAACTAAGTAATTTAATTTAGTGAGGTTTGAAAATGGACGAAAAAAAGAAGGAAGGGACAGAGTCCCTCGGAGAAGAAAAGTCCTTAGGAAACGAGCCTGCAAGTGATGCAACAACAGATACTGCAAAAGAATCAGCAAAAGAAGCAGCAACTACTGTAGAAGAAAAAGCTGAAAAAGCTGCTGATGCAGCCGGTGATGCGAAAGAAGCAGCTACGGAAGCGAAAGATGCCGTGAAGGATAAGGCGGCAGCAGCTGCACAAAAGAATGTATCTGACAAGGCTGAAGAGGCTCCGAAAAAGCCTGCTGCAGCCACAGCATCAGGTGTGCCCGCGGATCTTAAGTCCAAGTACTCCAAGATCGAGTGGCCCACAGCCGGCAGAGTATGGTCTGAGACGCTTACTGTTATTATAGTTACCGCGATTATGGCTACCATAATATTCTTTGTAGATCTCGGATTGCGTGCAGCTATTGAAGGGCTTATGAGTATATAAGGAAAAGGTGAGCTGATGGACGAAGCAAAATGGTATGTTGTTCATACTTATTCGGGTTATGAGAATAAAGTTAAGAACGATATAGATATGACTGTAGAAAACAGAGGTCTTGAGGATCAGATCCTTGAAGTGCTCGTACCTATGGAAAATGTCGTTGAGACAAAAAACGGCAATAAAAAAGAAACTACAAGAAAAATGTTTCCCGGTTACGTTCTTGTCAAGATGATCATGAACGAAGAAACCTGGTACATCGTTAGAAATACCAGAGGTGTTACAGGATTTGTGGGTCCGGGATCAAAGCCCGTACCACTCACCTACGAAGAGATAAAGACTCTCGGTATTATGATGCCGGATTCTCCTGAAGAAAAGCCTGCGGCTGTTATAGATTTCAGAGGAAAACCCGGAGACAGAGCCCTTCTTATAGGAGGAGCGCTTGTGGGCATGGAAGGCGTCATAGACACGGTGAATGTCGGAAAACAGACAGTTATCCTGAAGGTAGATCTCCTGGGTACGGATACGCCCCTGGAGGTAGGATTTGAAAACGTCAGGATACTTTGACCGTTCTTGTTGACTTGTAGACTTGTAGAGTTACACATGTAACACATGTGGGAGATTAATTACATTTATCGAATTACCACGTTTTAGGAGGTGCCATAATGGCAAAGAAGATAGAAGGCTATATTAAGTTACAGATTCCCGCGGGAAAAGCAACACCCGCACCGCCTGTAGGACCGGCTCTCGGTCAGCACGGCGTAAATATCGTAGAATTTACTAAGGCGTTTAACGCTCAGACAGCAGATCAGGGTGATGTGCTCATTCCCGTTGTTATTACGGTTTATGCAGACAGATCCTTCAGCTTTATTACAAAGACTCCCCCTGCAGCTGTTCTGTTGAAGAAGGCCTGCAAGATTAAGTCCGGTTCGGGAGAGCCCAACAAAAACAAGGTGGCAACTATCTCAAAGGCAGAGCTTCAGAAGATAGCAGAGACAAAGATGCCGGATCTCAATGCTGCATCTGTAGAGGCAGCTATGTCTATGATCGCAGGAACAGCAAGAAGTATGGGTATCACCGTAGAAGAATAATAATGAGTGGAAGGAAAATGTGACATTTTCCGCTTTACCACAGGGAGGTTAATCTTAATCATGAAAAGAGGAAAAAAATATTTAGAGGCTGCAAAAAATGTAGATCGTACCATGAGCTATGAAACAGAAGAGGCTTGCGCTATCGTTAAGAAAAATGCTACAGCCAAGTTTGACGAAACTATTGAAGCTCATATCAGAACAGGCTGCGACGGCCGTCATGCAGAGCAGCAGATCAGGGGAGCTGTAGTACTTCCCAACGGAACAGGAAAGAAGATCAGAGTGCTTGTTTTCGCGAAGGGTGCAAAGGCTGACGAGGCTCAGGCTGCAGGCGCTGACTATGTGGGAGCTGAAGAGCTTATTCCCAAGATTCAGAACGAAAACTGGTATGAGTTCGATGTTATCGTTGCTACACCTGATATGATGGGTGTTGTTGGTCGCCTCGGTAAGGAGCTTGGTCCCAAGGGACTTATGCCCAACCCCAAGGCCGGTACTGTAACTATGGATGTTACAAAGGCTATCGAGGATATCAAGGCAGGTAAGATTGAGTACAGACTGGACAAGGCCAATATCGTACATGTTCCCGTAGGAAAGGCTTCTTTCAGCGAGGATCAGATAAAAGAGAATTTCGAGGCACTTATGGGCGCTATCGTAAAGGCTAAGCCCACATCTCTTAAGGGTCAGTATATTAAGAGTGTTACACTTACATCTACCATGGGTCCCGGTGTAAGGGTAAATGCTGCAAGATACGTTCAGTAAAAGGCAGTTTAAATATTATTATTGACAGTTACGTGCTATTGCTGTATACTGTCAGCGTTTATCAAAACAATTCAGCCTAAAGACAGCAGGTCCCCGGGAGGGGTTAAAGGTTTACGCCGGCCCAGGGTTAGTGATATAGGTTTTGCGTATCGTTCTTTACGGTATGCTCTTAAATGTCATTTTCACTCCGGGAAGCTATGTATTTTCCGGAGTTTTGTTTTACAGGCTGCAAAAGAAAAAACAGAAAGAGAGAGGCAGATTATGGCTAAAGTTGAGTTAAAACAGCCTATCGTTGATGAGATATCAGAAAACCTTAAAGATGCTCTCGGCGTTGTTCTTTGCGAGTATCGTGGTCTTACTGTTGAGCAGGATACACGTCTTAGAAAGAGCATGAGAGAAGCAGGGGTTAAGTACAAGATCTACAAAAACACCCTTGTTAAGAGAGCTATCGAAGGTGGCGCATTTGAGGCTCTTAAAGATGACCTTACAGGTCCCACTGCTATCGCGATCAGTGATACGGATGCATCCGCTCCCGCCAGAGTCCTTGCAAATTTTGCAAAGGAAGCAGAGGCGCTTGTGCTGAAGGCCGGAGTGGTAGAAGGTAACTATTATGATACTGATGGTATAAAGCAGATCGCTACTATTCCGTCAAAGGAAGAGCTCCTTTCAAAGCTCCTTGGAAGCATTCAGTCACCTATTGCAAATTTTGCAAGAGTGGTACAGCAGATTGCAGACAAGGTAGCAAGCGGCGAGCCGCTTGAGGCAAAGAAAGAAGAAGCACCTGCAGAAGAAGCACCTGCGGCAGAAGCGCCTGCGGCAGAAACTCCTGCAGAGGAAGCGCCCGCAGCTGAGGCTCCCACAGAGGAAGCACCCGCAGCTGAAGCTCCTGCAGAGGAGGCTCCCGCAGAGGAAACTCCTGCAGAGTAAAATATAACGCAAAAGCGTTTTGATCATGACGATACAAGAAAAAAGTAAAAATAAAAAGGAGAAATATCATGACTAAAGAAGAGATCATCGAAGCAATAAAGGGATTATCAGTTATCGAGCTTAACGAGCTTGTAAAGGCTTGCGAGGAAGAGTTCGGTGTATCTGCAGCAGCAGGTGTTGTAGTGGCAGCAGCAGGCGGAGAAGCAGGCGGCGCAGCAGAGAAGGATTCTTATGATGTAGAGCTTACAGAAGCAGGAGATGCTAAGGTTAAGGTTATCAAGGCTGTACGTGAGATCACAGGCCTTGGTCTTAAGGAAGCTAAAGAGCTCGTTGACGGAGCGCCCAAGATGGTTAAGGAAGGCGCTTCCAAGGAAGAAGCTGAAGAAATCCAGAAGAAGATCGAAGAAGCAGGCGGTAAAGTTACACTTAAGTAATTTTCCATTCTTCACACACGGACAGGAGTCGCATAACTGTGGCTCCTGTTTTTTGGTTAAACCAAAACAATCACATCATAACCCGATATCTGAAAGCAAAGATCATAAAGGGAATAAGATCCTGAAAACTAATGACTGAGCCTTCTTCCTGTTTATATCTACCCAGTTGACATCTCCAAAATTCTGCGTATAAATCACTATATTTTCGACGTCAAGCGGCAGCGTGGAGAAAATATAGTGATTTATACGCAGAATTAGCAATATGAATCAATTTTTCAAAAGAGCAGCGGTATCAAAATCTATCGTATGAAAACTATATTTTCAAATTCAAAAAACATTTGACAACCGTCATTTCTCATGATATTATGGAAAATGCGCTTTTATGCGATAATTGTATCAGTAAGCTTTTTATTTTCTATTTCTGAAATTCAAGGGGTGAAGACATTTATGGAAAAAAACAGGATACGTCCGGAGAGTTACGGGAAATCAACAAGAATGAGTTTCTCCAGGCAGAGAGAGGTTCTGGACATGCCGGATCTCATCGAAGTACAGAGAAATTCCTACGATTGGTTTCTTAATGAAGGTCTAAAAGAGGTGTTTTCAGACATATCTCCCATACAGGACCACGGCGAAAACTTAAGTCTTGAATTCTTTGATTACCAGTTATACAGAGACGAGATAAAGTATTCTATAGAGGAGTGTAAGGCAAGAGATGCCACATATGCAGCTCCTCTTAAAGTGCGTGTCCGCCTCACCAACAAAGAAAACGGCGACATAAGTGAATACGAGATATTCATGGGCGACATGCCCCTTATGACAGAGACAGGTACATTTGTAATAAATGGTGCAGAGCGTGTCATCGTCAGTCAGCTGGTTAGATCTCCCGGTATCTATTATGATATCCAGAAGGACAAGTATGGCAAAGTAAATCTGTACAACTGCCAGGTCATTCCCAACAGAGGTGCATGGCTTGAGTACGAAACGGATGCCAACAACATATTCTACGTAAGGGTAGACAGGAACAAAAAAATTCCCGTCACCGTTCTTTTGCGTACATTTGGATTGGGAACAAATCAGGAGATTCTCGACACGTTCGGTGAAGAGCCCAAGCTTCTTGCCACTATGGAGAAGGATGTGGCTACCACAGAGGAAGAAGGTATACTGGAGCTTTATAAAAAGCTTCGCCCCGGCGAGCCTCTTGAAGTGACCAATGCCAGAAGCCTCATCGAGAGCATGTTTTTAGATCCCAGAAGATATGACCTTGCACATGTTGGAAGATACAAGTTCACAAAGAAGCTTTCCTTCCGCAGCAGAGTGGCGGGTTGTACTCTGGCAGAAGATGTATACGATCTTGCAGGCAATCTTTTGGCGCAGGCAGGAGAAGTCCTCACGAGGGAAAAGGCTGACTTCATCCAGAACAAGGCTGTGCCGGCGCTTTGCATCGAGGCAGAGATAAAAGATCAGGACAACAATATCACCAAGAAAAATGTTAAAGTTCTTTCTAACTTTATGGTAGATATCGACGAGTGGGTAGATCTCACCGATGAAGAAAAGAAAGAGATCGGCATAAACGAAAAGGTGTATTTCCCTGTGCTTAGCCAGATTATTGCGGAAAGTGAAGAAGGGGCAGACATTACGGAAGTCCTTAAGAAAAATATAGATGAACTGATACCGAAGCACATCACAAGAGAAGATATCTATGCTTCGGTCAATTACAACCTTCACCTTGAATACGGCATCGGATCCCAGGATGATATCGATCACCTGGGCAACCGTCGTATCAGAGCAGTAGGAGAGCTTTTGCAGAACCAGTTCAGAGTTGGCGCTTCACGTATGGAAAGAGTCGTAAAGGAGAGAATGTCCAGTCAGGATCTCAGTACCATTTCTCCCCAGGGACTTATAAACATAAAGCCTGTTACCGCAGCCATAAAAGAATTTTTCGGAAGCTCCCAGCTTTCCCAGTTCATGGATCAGAATAACCCTCTGGGTGAGCTTACTCACAAAAGACGTCTGTCTGCTTTGGGACCGGGCGGTCTCTCCAGAGAACGTGCAGGCTTTGAAGTTCGAGATGTACACTATACCCATTACGGCCGTATGTGCCCCATAGAGACACCCGAGGGACCTAATATCGGTCTTATAAACTCCCTTGCATCATATGCGAGGATAAATAAATACGGCTTTATCGAGGCGCCTTATCGTATCGTGGATAAGTCCGATCCTGAAAATCCCAGGGTTACAGATGACGTGCGCTTCCTTACTGCCGATGAAGAGGATGATTACTATATCGCCCAGGCCAATGCACCTATCGACGAAAACGGTTATTTTGTGGGAAATACCGTTGCCGGCCGCTACAAGGACGAAACTGCCTCATTTGATAAAAAGCTTATAGACATGATGGACGTATCGCCGAAGATGGTTTTTTCAGTAGCAACATCCATGATACCATTCCTTCAAAATGATGATGCTAACCGTGCGCTTATGGGATCCAACATGCAGCGTCAGGCCGTGCCCCTTCTTACTACAGAAGCACCGGTTATAGGTACGGGTATTGAGCATAAGGCGGCAGTGGACTCAGGAGTTTGTGTGGTAGCAGTTGCTGACGGCGAGGTCATTAGTTCACAGTCTGATCTTATCGTTGTAAGAGAAGAGGACGGAAACGTAAGAAAATATAATGTTGCCAAATTTACAAGAAGTAACCAGAGCAACTGCTATAACCAGAGACCTATCGTGTTTAAGGGTGACAAAATAAAGAAGGGAGATGTCATTGCTGACGGTCCCTCCACATCCAACGGTGAGATCGCTCTGGGTAAAAACCCTCTCATCGGCTTCATGACGTGGGAAGGTTATAACTATGAGGACGCGGTACTTCTCAGTGAGCGTCTGGTAAAAGATGATGTGTATACATCAGTTCATATCGAAGAATATGTTATAGAAGCGAGAGATACAAAGCTTGGACCCGAGGAGATAACAAGAGATATTCCCACAGTAGGTGACAAGGCTGTAAAAAATCTCGACCAGGATGGTATCATTTGCATCGGATCAGAGGTAAGTGCCGGAGATATTCTTGTAGGTAAGGTTACCCCTAAGGGAGAGACTGAGCTTACTGCAGAAGAAAGACTCCTGAGGGCTATTCTCGGTCAGAAGGCAAGAGAAGTAAGGGATACATCCCTTAAGGTCCCTCACGGTGCTTATGGTATCGTCGTGGGAGTTAAGCAGTTTACAAGAGAAAACGGTGATGAGCTTCAGCCCGGCGTAAATCAGTCGGTTCGCATTTATATCGCCCAGAAGAGAAAGATTTCCGTGGGAGATAAAATGGCAGGACGTCATGGTAATAAGGGTGTAGTTTCAAGAGTTCTTCCTGTGGAAGATATGCCTTTCCTTCCTAATGGACGACCTCTTGATATAGTACTGAACCCCCTTGGTGTGCCTTCACGAATGAACATAGGACAGGTTTTGGAGATACACCTTAGTCTGGCTGCCAAGGTGCTGGGATTCAATGTGGCTACTCCTGTGTTTGACGGAGCAGGAGAGCAGGATATCATGGATATCCTTGATCTGGCCAACGATTACGCCAACCTTGAGTGGGATGAGTTCGAGAAGAAACACAAAGATAATCTTGATCCCGGCGTATTCGAGTATCTTGACAAAAATAAGGCTCACAGAGAAGAGTGGAAGGGCGTGCCTATTTCCAGAGACGGACGTGTGATGCTTCGTGACGGTCGAACCGGTGAGTATTTCGACAATCCGGTCACTATAGGATTTATGCATTACCTTAAGCTCCATCATCTTGTAGATGATAAGATCCATGCACGTTCTACGGGTCCGTATTCCCTTGTTACGCAGCAGCCCCTGGGTGGAAAAGCCCAGTTCGGCGGACAGCGTTTCGGAGAGATGGAGGTATGGGCCCTGGAGGCATATGGTGCTGCTTATACATTGCAGGAGATCCTTACGGTAAAATCCGACGACGTGGTAGGACGTGTAAAGACATACGAAGCCATCATAAAGGGGGAGAATATCCCCGAGCCCGGTATTCCTGAGTCATTCAAGGTTCTTCTCAAAGAGCTTCAGTCACTTGCACTTGATGTAAAGCTTCTCGATGAGAACGATCAGGAGGTTAAACTTCTTGATAATTCCGAGTACGAAGTGACAGACTTCAAGCAGGCTCTTAAAGAGGAAGGCGGGCGAAAGAGAAATGACAGCAGTTACGAAGAGGAACTTCGAAGTGCAGGTGGTATGTCTATCGGAACTATAAACGAAGAAGGCGGTGTCGACGATGAAGGCGCAGGCATAGGTGCGGCGCAGCAGGACGATACCATGGATGACTACGGAGACGGAAATTACGAAGATCATTGATTAAACAGGAGGAAAGCAGAATGCCGGAAGTGACAGGTACAGAAACAAAAAAAGAAAAAGGCGTTAAGTTTGACAAAATCCAGATAAAGCTTGCCTCTCCTGAGAGCATACTCAGTTGGTCCCACGGTGAGGTCACAAAGCCTGAGACTATTAATTACCGAACATTGAAGCCGGAAAATGACGGACTTTTCTGTGAGAGGATCTTCGGACCCAGCAAGGATTGGGAGTGTCACTGCGGTAAGTATAAGAGAATAAAGGATAAGGGCACCATTTGTGACAAGTGCGGCGTTGAGGTTACAAAAAAGGCCGTAAGACGTGACAGGATGGGACATATCCATCTTGCTGCGCCCGTGTCGCATATTTGGTATTTTAAAGGAATACCCAGCCGTATGGATCTTATTCTGGAGATTGGCCCCAAGAATCTTGAGAAGGTTATTTACTTCTCGTCCTATATCGTGCTGGATCCGGGAGATACGGGAATACCTTTCAAAAGAGTACTTTCCGAGCCGGAGTACAGAGAGCTTTACGAAGAGTTCGGAAACACATTTCGTGTAGGTATGGGAGCTGAGGCCATATACGAGCTTCTTAAAAATGTAGATCTGGAAGAAGAGGTGGCAAATTTAAGAGAAGAGCTTGAGACAGCTACAACTCAGAAAGCCTCCCGGATCATCAAACGTATAGAAGTGATGGAGGCATTTATAAATGCGGGAACAAAGCCGGAATGGATGATCATGACGGAAATACCCGTTATACCTCCCGAGCTGCGTCCTATGGTGCAGCTTGACGGCGGAAGATTTGCTACATCAGATCTGAACGACCTGTACAGAAGAATAATAAACAGAAACAACCGTCTGGCAAGACTTATAGAGATACATTCTCCTGAGATCATCATTCGAAATGAGAAGAGAATGCTCCAGGAGGCGGTGGACGCTCTTATAGACAACGGAAGAAGAACAGGACGACCTGTTATGGGAGCCGGAAACAGAGCACTTAAATCTCTTTCGGACATGCTTAAGGGTAAGCAGGGACGTTTCCGCCAGAATCTTCTGGGTAAACGTGTGGACTACTCCGGACGTTCCGTTATCGTTGTGGGACCCGAGCTTAAGATATACCAGTGCGGTATTCCCAAGGAGATGGCTATAGAGCTGTTCAAGCCCTTCGTTATGAGGGAGCTGGTACGGGGAGGTCTTGGGGAAATAAAAAATATAAAAATGGCAAAGAAAAAGGTGGAGGAGCTCAGCGATGTTGTCTGGGATGTGCTGGATAAGGTTATCAAAGAGCATCCTGTTATGCTGAACAGAGCTCCGACACTTCACAGGCTGGGTATACAGGCTTTTGAACCTATTCTTGTAGAGGGTAAGGCGATCAAGCTTCATCCCCTGGTTTGTACGGCCTTCAATGCCGACTTTGACGGAGACCAGATGGCGGTACATTTACCTCTGTCGGTAGAGGCTCAGGCGGAGTGCCGTTTTATGCTTTTGTCTCCCAACAACCTTCTCAAGCCTTCAGACGGAGGACCTGTTGCAGTTCCTTCCCAGGACATGGTCCTCGGTATCTACTATCTTACCCAGGAGCGTCCAGGAGCAAAAGGTGAAGGTAAGATATTTAAAAATATAAATGAAGCAATCATCGCCTATGAAAACGGTATCATCACCCTTCATTCCAAGATCCGCGTGCGTTACAGCGCGAAAGATGATGAGGGCAGGGAGATTTACGGA
The DNA here is from genome assembly GCA_946626755.1 of uncultured Clostridia bacterium. GTDB lineage: Bacteria > Bacillota > Clostridia > Lachnospirales > Lachnospiraceae > UBA4285. The sequence continues at coordinate 9,488 of CAMOUW010000006.1, read as the reverse complement.
AATGTAGATTCTACTCTGGGAAGATGTCTTTTCAATGAGATAATACCTCAGGATCTTGGTTTCGTGGACAGAAGCATCCCTGAAAACAGGTTTAAGCTGGAGGTGGATTATCATGTTGCCAAGGGACATCTCAAAGGAATACTTCAGAGAGTTATAAATGCTCATGGTATCACCAGAACGGCAGAGGTGCTTGATGATATAAAGGCTATCGGATATAAATATTCCACAAGGGCGGCTATGACGGTTTCTATTTCCGAGATGACCGTGCCTGAGATGAAGAAGGGAGCTATTGCCGAAGCTGAACGCAAAGTAGACCAGCTGGCAAGAGATTACCAGGATGGTATCCTGACTGAAGAGCAGCGCCTTAAGAGTGTGGAAAGAGTATGGAAGAAGACAGATGCGGATATTCAGGAAGCGCTGTTTACAGGTTTGGATAAGTACAACAACCTGTTTATGATGGCTGATTCCGGAGCCCGAGGATCCAGTGAACAGATCAAGCAGCTGGCCGGTATGCGAGGACTTATGCAGAATACAAGAGGAGAGATCATTGAGCTCCCCATTAAGTCCAATTTCCGTGAAGGTCTGGATGTTTTGGAGTACTTTATCTCTGCTCACGGTGCCCGTAAGGGCCTTTCCGATACGGCTCTTCGTACAGCTGACTCAGGTTATCTGACCAGACGTCTTGTTGATGTGGCGCAGGATCTTATCATCAGAGAGATTGATTGTTGCGCTCCGGGTAAGGCTATACCGGGTATGTACGTAGAAGAATTTGTAAATGACAAGGTTACAGATGATTCTGTAGCTACTACCCTGGAGAAGCTTTCCGAACGTATCACGGGAAGATTTACCGCAGAGGACGTGCTTGATCCGGAGAGCGGAGCCGTGATCATTAAAGAGAACCAGCTGGTAGCTCCGGCTGTTGCCGAAAAGATCGAGGCCCTTGGTATAAAGAAGGTAAAGATCAGGACCATACTTACATGTTCTTCCCATAGCGGTGTGTGTGCCAAGTGTTACGGTGCCAACATGTCCACAGGAAAGACAGTACAGGTGGGTGAAGCTGTAGGTATTATAGCTGCCCAGTCCATCGGTGAGCCGGGTACACAGCTTACCATGCGTACTTTCCATACCGGTGGTGTCGCCGGAGATAACATTACTTCCGGTCTTCCCAGAGTCGAAGAGCTCTTTGAGGCGAGAAAACCCAAGAGCCTGGCTGTTCTTGCAGAGTTTGGCGGTACTGTAAGTATCAACAAATCCGAGAAAAAAGAAGAGATCGTTATCACCGATGATGAAGGCAATTCCAAGGCGTATCCGCTCTCAAGGGATACCAGAAAGAAGGGCAAGATTGAAAAGATCAAGGATGGCTTTGATGGTATCGTTACAGTTGAGAAGGGTGAAGAGCTGACTGAGGGTGCGGAAAATCCTCATGATATAGTCAGGATCCTTGGTGTAAGAGCGGTACAGGATTACATGCTCAGAGAGGTTCAGAAGGTTTACCGTCTCCAGGATGTTAAGATTGATGACAAGCATATCGAGCTTATCGTACGTCAGATGCTCAGGAAGATCATTGTGGATGATGCGGGAGATTCTCATTTCCTTCCCGGATCGCAGGTGGATACTCTTGAGTTTGAAGAGACCAACGAAAGACTTATAGAGGAAGGGAAGACTCCGGCTATCGGCGAGCCTATTATCTTAGGTATTACAAAGGCATCTCTTGCGACCAATTCTTTCCTTTCTGCAGCGTCATTCCAGGAAACCACAAAGGTTCTGACGGATGCGGCTATCTATGGAAAGGTAGATCCTCTTATCGGTCTTAAGGAAAATGTTTGTATCGGTAAGCTTATTCCTGCAGGTACGGGAATGAGACGTTACCATAACATAACCCTTGATACGGGAGTTGATTATGAAACCGAACTGGAGCGTCGTCTGGCTGAGAACAGCGAGGCTGAGGATGAGGAAGAAGGCGCAAAGGACGGAGATATAAAAACAGAAACAGCAGAAATAAGAGAAGATTCCTTATCTTCTGAAGAAGAGGCACAGACAACGGAAGATATCCAAAATGATGGGATTTCAGTATCTGATGATAAATCTGATACAAATGAGGCTGAGGAAATGTCCGAAACAACCAAAGAGGACAATGACGATGAGGCTGAAATGACAGATGACAAAGATGAGGATTGATTCCGGAAAATGCTTGACATTATATTAATATACAAGTATAATTTTCAGGCACGCTTTATGCGTGTCTGATTTTTTATTTCATGAAACACGCAGCCGATAATCTATTTCCGGGAGGTGAAAAAGGAATGCCTACATTTAACCAGTTAGTAAAGCAGGGAAGAAAGTCTGCAGTTAAGAAGTCTACTTCTCCTGCTCTTCAGAAGGGTTTCAACTCTCTTCGCAAGAAGGCTACAGATGTGCCTTCACCCCAGAAGAGAGGTGTTTGTACAGCAGTTAAGACTGCTACCCCCAAGAAGCCTAACTCAGCCCTTAGAAAGATCGCCAGAGTACGTCTTTCAAATGGTATCGAGGTTACATCCTATATTCCGGGTGAAGGTCACAATCTTCAGGAGCACTCTGTTGTTCTCATCAGAGGCGGAAGAGTAAAGGACCTTCCCGGTACAAGATACCATATCATCCGCGGTACACTTGATACTGCCGGTGTGGCTGACAGAAAACAGGCCCGCTCCAAGTACGGAGCAAAGAAGCCCAAGGCCAACGCCAACGGCTAATTAAGTAAAATGTACGCCGGACGCAAGGAGGCGTAAACATTTACTGATGTATTACAAATAAAACGGTTATTTCAGATTTAAAGTTTATTGTGCCGGAAACAGGTTTATCATGGCTGCAGATATATACCTTTTTTCGGGCGCGAAACACTTGATATCATGTGAGTACCTGTGAATTAATTATTATTAAGGAGGGAAGGACCCGTGCCGCGTAAAGGACATACACCCAAAAGGGATGTTTTGGCAGATCCGATCTACAAAGATAAGATCGTGACAAAGCTGATCAACAACATAATGCTTGACGGAAAGAAGGGCATTGCACAGAAGATCGTTTACGGAGCTTTTGATAAGGTCGCTGAAAGAAGCGGAAAGCCTGCTCTTGAGGTATTTGAAGAGGCTATGAAGAATATCATGCCCGTTCTCGAGGTTAAGGCAAGACGTGTGGGAGGCGCTACATATCAGGTTCCCATCGAAGTTGGCCCCGACAGAAGACAGGCTCTCGCTCTCAGATGGCTTACGGCGTTTTCTCGTTCAAGAGGCGAGAAGACTATGGATGAGCGTCTTGCAGGCGAGATTCTTGATGCGTCTAACAACACCGGAGCATCTGTTAAGAGAAAAGACGAGATGCACAAGATGGCAGAGGCAAACAAGGCATTTGCACATTACAGATTTTAATAGTTTTTTATTTAATAGGAGGAAAAACCGATGGGTAGAGAATATCCACTGGAGCGAACCAGAAATATCGGTATCATGGCTCATATTGATGCCGGTAAGACGACATTGACAGAGCGTATCCTTTATTACACCGGAATCAACTATAAGATCGGTGACACACATGAAGGAACAGCCACCATGGACTGGATGGAGCAGGAGCAGGAGCGTGGTATCACTATCACATCAGCTGCTACAACATGTCACTGGACACTTGAAAAAGAGCATAAGCCTGCACCCGGAGCACTTGAGCATCGTATAAATATCATCGATACTCCCGGACACGTAGACTTTACCGTAGAGGTAGAGCGTTCTCTTCGTGTTCTTGACGGCGCTGTCGGCGTATTTGCTGCAAAAGACGGTGTTCAGCCCCAGTCTGAAAATGTTTGGCGACAGGCTGATAAGTACGGCGTTCCCCGTATGGCATTTATAAATAAGATGGATACTATCGGAGCTGACTTTTACGGTTCCGTTCATCAGATAGAAACAAAGCTCGGAAAGAACCCCATTTGCCTTCAGATTCCTATCGGAAAGGAAGACGAGTTTAAGGGTATCATTGATCTCTTCGAGATGAGAGCTTACTTCTACAATGATGACAAAGGTGATGACATCACTGTTGGTGACATCCCCGCAGATCTCAAGGATGAGGCTGACAAGTATCATACAGAGCTTATCGAGAAAGTATGTGAGCTTGATGATGATCTTATGATGCAGTACCTTGAAGGAGAAGAGCCTGCCGTTGAGGATATGAAAAAGGCTCTTCGTGTAGCTACCATCGAGAACAGAGCTATTCCCGTATGCTGCGGAAGCGCATACAAGAACAAGGGTGTTCAGAAGCTTCTTGATGCTGTTCTTGAGTACATGCCTGCGCCTACAGATATCCCTGATATCACAGGTGTAGATATGGAAGGCAATGAGATAACGAGAAAGTCATCTGATGATGAGCCTTTCTCAGCTCTTGCATTCAAGATCATGACAGATCCTTTTGTAGGTAAACTTGCTTTCTTCAGAGTTTACTCAGGAACACTTAAGACAGGTTCTTATGTGCTCAATGCTACAAAGGGCAAGAAAGAGCGTGTGGGACGTATTCTCCAGATGCATGCTAACTCAAGAAGCGAGCTGGATATCGTTTATTCAGGTGATATCGCTGCGGCTGTAGGTCTTAAGATGACAGTTACCGGTGATACCATCTGCGATGAGCAGCATCCCGTTATCCTTGAGTCTATGGAATTCCCCGAGCCCGTTATCGAGCTTGCTATCGAGCCTAAGACAAAGAACGACCAGGGCAAGATGGGCGAAGCTCTTGCAAAGCTGGCTGAAGAGGATCCTACATTTAAGGCTCATACAAACACTGAGACAGGACAGACTATCATTGCAGGAATGGGTGAGCTTCACCTTCAGATCATCGTTGACCGTCTCGTGAGAGAGTTCAACGTCGAGGCAAATGTAGGTGCACCCCAGGTTTCATACAAAGAGTGCTTTACACAGCCTGTTGACGTTGAAAGCAAGTATGTTAAGCAGTCAGGCGGTCGTGGTCAGTACGGACATTGTAAGGTTCGTTTTGAGCCCATGGATCCCAATGGCGAAGAGACATTCGCATTTGAGTCAGAGATTGTCGGTGGTGCTATTCCCAAGGAGTACATCCCTGCTGTCGGAGAAGGTATTGAAGAGGCTGCTCAGAGCGGTATTCTTGCCGGGTATCCTGTTCTCGGAATCAAGGCTACAGTTTATGACGGTTCTTACCATGAAGTCGATTCATCCGAGATGGCGTTCCACATTGCAGGTTCTATGGCATTTAAGGATGCTATGGCTAAGTCAAACCCTGCTATCCTTGAGCCTATCATGAAGGTTGAGGTTACTATGCCTGAGGAGTATATGGGAGATGTTATCGGTGATATCAACTCTCGCCGCGGACGTATCGAGGGCATGGAGGATATCGGCGGAGGTAAGCTCGTAAAGGCTTATGTGCCTCTTTCAGAGATGTTCGGTTATGCAACAGATCTTCGTTCAAGTACTCAGGGCCGTGGAAATTATTCCATGTTCTTCGATAAGTACGAGCAGTGCCCTAAGAATGTACAGGACAAGATCGTAGCAAACAAAGGCGAATAATCTGCTCATTAGATGAGAGGTTTTCATATTGTTTGGAAAAAAACACAATATAAATGCTTGAAAAAAGTTAAGTAATAAAATATAATAAGAAAAGTTATACTTTGCTATTCATTTTAAGGAGGATTATAAAAATGGCTAAGGAAAAATTTGAACGTAACAAACCCCATGTTAACATTGGTACCATCGGTCACGTAGATCATGGTAAGACAACTCTTACAGCAGCTATCTCCAAGACACTTAACGCTCGTCTTGGTACAGGTGATTTCGTAGATTACGATAACATCGACAAGGCTCCCGAGGAGAGAGAAAGAGGAATCACAATTTCTTCTTCACATATCGAGTATGAGACAGAGAAGAGACACTATGCTCACGTAGACTGCCCCGGACATGCTGACTACGTTAAGAACATGATCACCGGTGCTGCACAGATGGATGCTGCTATCCTTGTTGTTGCTGCTACAGACGGTGTTATGGCTCAGACAAGAGAGCATATCCTTCTTGCTCGTCAGGTAGGCGTTCCTTACGTTGTTGTATTCATGAACAAGTGTGACATGGTAGACGACGAAGAGCTTCTTGATCTTGTAGATATGGAGATCAGAGAGCTTCTTAACGAGTATGACTTCCCCGGCGATGATACACCTATCATCAGAGGTTCTGCTCTTAAGGCTCTTGAAGATCCTTCAAGCGAGTGGGGAGATAAGGTTCTTGAGCTTATGCATACTATCGATGAGTATGTTCCCGATCCCACACGTGAGACAGACAAGCCTTTCCTCATGCCTGTAGAGGACGTATTTACTATTACAGGTCGTGGTACTGTTGCTACAGGTAGAGTAGAGCGTGGTACACTTCACCTTAACGATGAGGTTGAGATCGTTGGTATCCAGGATGAGACACGTAAGGTTGTTATCACAGGTATCGAGATGTTCAGAAAGCTTCTTGACGAGGCTCTTCCCGGAGATAACATCGGAGCACTCCTTCGTGGTATCCAGAGAGACGAGATCGAGAGAGGACAGGTTCTGTGCCAGCCCGGTTCTGTAACACCTCACAAGAAGTTTACAGCTCAGGTTTACGTTCTTACAAAGGACGAGGGTGGACGTCATACACCTTTCTTCAACAACTACAGACCTCAGTTCTACTTCAGAACAACAGACGTTACAGGTGTGTGCGAGCTTCCTGCTGGAACAGAGATGTGCATGCCCGGAGATAACGTTGAGATGACTGTAGAGCTTATCCATAAGGTAGCTATGGAGCAGGGTCTCCGTTTCGCTATCCGTGAGGGTGGTCATACAGTAGGTTCAGGCGCAGTTGCTACAATTATCGAGTGATCGCGAACATAGACTAGCGGAGCGCTAATGAAAAAAAGCAGTCCCGTGAGAGCTTGCTCTCAATGGGACTGCTTTTTTGATATTAGCATTGCGCATGGAATGCGCGTGCGGATTGTCTGAGCGAAGCGAAGACAAGACGCTAAGCTCCGCATAGTTTGTGAAGAAGCGTCTTTAACGTTTTGCGTATGAATACCAATATTTTCGACGTCAAGCGGCAGCGTGGAGAAAATATTGGTATTCATACGCAGAACAATATAAAAGTACAGTATCACAAGCCGTAATCCGATTACACATGCAAAAAACCTGGCTTTCCTTTGAAGTAAAGAAATTGTGTCAAGTAATAGGGAAAAACACATCCTAAAAATAACTGTCAGTAAATTCAGCGAATGAATACCGATATTTTCGACGTCAAGCGGCAGCGTGGAGAAAATATCGGTATTCATTCGCTGATCAATATAAAAAAGAAAAACCGGTCACAATATCCCATCCCCTGTCGTCCGTAACACCATATTCCCCGTGAAAAGAAAGAATCGTTACACATTGTACTAAAAAAAATACAATTTACATCGAAATTTCTTATTGCCATGAGTACCACATTCGTGTATAATGTTGAGGCTGTGACATTGATAGCAATGATGTGTAAGGTTGTCATGATATCCGGCAGGTACGAGGTATCATGGGTTTTTACGCGGAGCGAATGTCAGTTGAACCGACGACAAGTCACTGTACCGAATCATCTGTAATAGCAGAAATGACACGTGGATTTCATGGTGTGGCATTATGAAACACGTGGGAGTGTGTACAGTCACCGCTTGTCGTACTTATTACCAAAAGTGCGAATAGGAGGCGACTTTTTTTATGGCAAATCAGGTAACAAGAATCACATTGAAAGCATATGATCACCAGCTGATAGATCAGTCAGCAAAGAAGATCATCGACGCAGCAAGAAAAGCAGGTGCAGAGGTAAGCGGACCGGTACCTCTTCCTACTAAAAAGGAAGTAGTTACTATCCTGCGTGCCGTACACAAGTATAAGGACTCAAGAGAGCAGTTCGAACAGAGAACTCACAAGAGACTTATCGATGTACGCTCAGCATCGCCCAAGATTGTAGAAGTGTTTGCAAAGCTCGATATGCCTGCAGGCGTAGATATCAATCTCAAGGTGATAAAGTAATATGCATTCAGTTTAATCAGATATGAAAAAAACCGACGGTCATATATCAAGTGGCTATATTGCCGCATTTAAAAAAACAAAAACAGACTGAGTTTTTTTCCGCTGTCGAAGAAAAAATAATCGGAGGATAACATGAAGAAAGCGATTTTAGCTACAAAAGTCGGAATGACTCAAATCTTCAACGAAGACGGTACAGTGACTCCCGTAACTGTTCTTCAGGCCGGCCCTTGTGTTGTTACACAAGTAAAGACGGTAGAAAACGACGGTTACAGCGCCGTACAGGTAGGTTTCATGGACGCTAAAGAAAAGCGTGTGAACAAACCCGAGAAAGGTCACTTTGATAAGGCGGGACTTCCTTATAAGAAGTTTGTAAGAGAGTTCAAGCTTGATAATGCTGAAGAGTATTCAGTAAAAGATGAGATCACGGTAGCAGCATTTGAAGCCGGAGATAAGATAGATGCCACTGCCATCTCCAAAGGTAAAGGCTACCAGGGTGCTATTAAGAGATTCGGACAGTCAAGAGGTCCTATGGGTCACGGTTCCAAGTTCCACAGACACCAGGGTTCCAATGGTATGGCCGCTACACCGGGAAGAGTTCCCAAGGGTAAGGGCATGCCCGGACATATGGGTAGTGTGAAGAAGACCATCCAGAACCTTGAGGTTATCAAGGTGGATGCTGAAAACAACATCCTTGTGGTTAAGGGATCTGTTCCCGGACCCAAGAAGACCCTTGTAACTATAAAAGAGTCAGTTAAGACAAAGAGTGCGAAATAATCGCTTAAGGAAAGGAGGATAACACATAATGGCTAACGTATCTGTTTTTAATATGGAAGGAAACGAAGTCGGATCCCTGGAATTGAGCGATAAGGTATTTGGTGCGGATATCAAGGAAAACCTTGTACACCAGGCGGTTGTTACATATCTTGCAAACCAGCGTCAGGGTACACAGAGTACACTTACACGTTCAGAGGTATCCGGAGGCGGTAAAAAGCCCTGGAGACAGAAGGGAACAGGACATGCAAGACAGGGTTCCATCAGAGCTCCCCAGTGGAAAGGCGGCGGAGTAGTATTTGCTCCCAAGCCCAGGGACTACGATAAGAAAATGAATAAGAAAGAGAGAAGAGCGGCTCTTTTCTCAGTTCTTACAGATAAGGTAAATACAGACAATCTCATCGCTTTGGATGATCTTAAGTTTGATGAGATAAAGACAAAGAGCTTTGCAAAGGTGCTTGATTGCCTCAAGGCTGAGAAGGCGCTGGTCGTGCTTGACGCAAGTGATAAGAATGTGATCCTTTCAGGACGCAACATTCCTACCGTAAAGGTTATCACAACAGACGCGATCAATACATATGACGTGCTTAAGTATGAGAAGCTTATCGCTACTGAAAAAGCTCTTAAGAAGATTGAGGAGAATGCTGGTCTTAAGATTTACAACCTTGGTACA